>NZ_JBFAHB010000044.1:0-79521 GCF_040653975.1 Kribbella sp. NPDC050820 | reverse complement strand
CCCTCCCGTCTCGCCGCCACCGCAGACTCACCCACGGCCCAGCCAGACCAGCACACCCGCCATACCAACCACACATCAGTCACAAGAGCCGGATATCCCCTCGAACGCAGTCGGGCGGCGGGCGGGGCGGGCGGCGCGGGTGGGGGTTATGCCATTGCGGGGGGCTTGTTGGCGGGTTCGGGGTTGGGGGTGGTGCCGTGGAGGGTGAGGGTTGCGGTTATGGCGGTGGTCAGGAGGAGGAGGGCGCCGACGATGGCTACCACGTTCAGGCTGTGGGTGAAGGCGTGGCGGGCGGTGGTGAGGATGGCCTCGGCGGCCGGGGCGGGCAGGTGGGCGGCCGCGGCGGTGACTGATGGGAGGCCTTCGCGGATTGGGGCCGCGACCTCCGGCGGGAGGTCGGCGCGGTAGGCCGCCGTACCGATGGAGCCGAGGATCGCGATCCCCAGTGCGCCGCCGAACTCGCTGCAGGTCTCCATCACCGCCGACGCCGAACCGGCCCGCTCCGGGGCGACTGATCCGACGACAGCCTCGGTGACCAGCGACATCACCATCACGAGCCCGGCCGCGAGCAGTCCGGAGCCGACCAGGATCAGCGCGAGCGGCGAGTCCGGTCCCACCTGAGTCAGTACGACGAACCCGGAAGCCGCCAGCACGAAGGCGCCACCGATCACGTACGCCCGGTCGACCTGCCGCGCGAGGATCGCCGCGACCGGCGCCGCGGCACCGACGACCACGGTCGGAGCAAGCGCCCACAGGGCAGCCTTGAACGGGCTCAGACCGAGCACGAGCTGCAGGTACTGCGTCATGAAGATCGCGTTCCCGACCATCGCCAGCGTGCCGATCGTGTTGGCCGCGAGCGAACCGCTGAACGCCCGGCTGCGGAACATCCCGAGCTCGATCATCGGGTACGACGCAGTCCGCTGCCGCTGCACGAACACCACTCCGAACACCGCGCCGGCCACGATAGCCACCACCGGCAGCGCCGACAGCCCGTGCGCGGCGAGCTCCTTGATCCCCCAGATCACCGGCAGTACGGCGGCCAGCGACAACGCCGACCCGATCAGGTCGAACCGGCCCGCGTCCGGCGTCCTGAACTCCGGCAGCAGCAACGGCGCGAGGATCAGCAGTAGCACCATCGCCGGGGTGTTGATCAGGAACACCGAGCCCCACCAGAAGTGCTCCAGCAGGAACCCGCCGAGCACCGGTCCGAGCGAGATCCCACCCAGCATCACCGCGCTCCAGAACGCGATCGCCTTCGACCGCTGGACCGGGTCGTGGAACATGTTCCGGATCAGCGCCAGCGTCGACGGCATCAACGTCGCACCACCGATCCCGAGGATCGCGCGGGCGGCGATCAGCTGCTCCGGGCTCTGCGCGTACGCCGCCGCCACCGACGCCAGCCCGAACGCGACCGCACCGAACAGCAGCAGCCGGCGTCGCCCGATCCGATCGCCGAGCGAGCCCATCGTGATCAGCAGCCCGGCGAGCACGAAGCCGTAGATGTCGAAGATCCACAGCTGCTCGGTCGCCGACACGCCCAGGTCCGCGGAGACGAACGGGACTGCGAAGTACAGCACCGAGACGTCCATCGAGACCAGCAGCAGTGGCAGCGCGAGCACGCCGAGCGCGATCCACTCCTTGCGTCCCGCCCGTTCCGTCGTCCCCATGACACCCCTCCGATTATCTGTGTACGGCACACACTGTGTGCGCCACACACAGACCATAGACCATGACTGTCTATGCCGTAAACAGATAGACTGCGACGCATGGACACCACCACCGACCTGCCGCGGGTGCTGGAGCAACTCTGGGGAATCGAGGGCCGGCAGCGGCCGGGGCCGAAGCCGGCGTTCCACATCAGCGACATCGCCCGGGCCGCGATCACGCTGGCCGACTCCGGCGGCCTGGCCGCGGTTTCGATGAGCAAGGTGGCGGCCGCGCTCGGCTTCACCACGATGTCGCTCTACCGGTACGTCGACGCCAAGGACGACCTGTACGTCGTGATGCTCGACCACGCGTTCGGGGAGCCGCCGGTGCTGGAGCAGGCGACCTGGCGGGAGCGGATCACCGCCTGGGCCGAGGCGTTCCGGGACGCCATGGTGCGGCACCCGTGGATCCTGCAGGTGCCGGTGTTCGAGCCGCCGCTGTCACCGAACCAGCTGGCCTGGATGGAGCAGGGACTGCGTGCGTTCGAGGACACCGCGCTGGCGCCGGGCGAGCGGGTGTCGTCGATGCTGCTGGTGAACATCTACGTGCGCGGCGCCGTGCAGATCACCGCTGACATGCAGAGCCGCTCGGCCGAGGAGGCCCGGGAGGCGGACCGGCTCTACAACGCCAGGCTCAGGCTGCTGGCCGACCCGGAACGGTTTCCGGCGATCGTCGCCGGGCTCGTGGACCCGGGCGGCCACGACGACGAGGGTGACCCCAGTGAGTTCATCTTCGGCCTGGACAGCGTGCTCGACGGCATCCAGGCCCGGATCGACCGCAAGGCTGAGAAACCGTAAGGCCGAGAAACCGTAAGGCTCAGAAGTCGAGCTTGTCGGCGACGCCCCGCAGTACGGTGGCGACCTGGCGGGCGGCCTTGTTGTCGGGGTGGCGGCCGCGGCGGTACCCCTCGCCGAGGTTGTCGAGCAGCTTGATCAGGTCCTCGATGACGAGTTGCATCTCCTCCGGCTTCGGCCGCATCGCCTTCGCCACCGACGGCGGCGGGTCGATCAGCCGCACCTGCAGAGCCTGCTCGCCCCTGCGTCCTTCGACGACTCCGAACTCGACCTTCTGGCCCGGCTTGAGGTTGGTGACACCCGCGGGAAGGGCATCGGCACGGACGTAGACGTCACCGCCCTCCTCCTTGCTGAGGAAGCCGAACCCCTTCTCGGAGTCATACCACTTGACCTTGCCAACGGGCACGGTGACCTCTTCGTCTGTCAATCGTCGGAACAGGGGACGGGCGCAATGCCCGATCGGCTACCCAGAGTACGTGAACCCGCGCCTGGGCGCCTCCGGAAAACTACCTGAGCAGACAACCGTTCCGCATCATCAGCGGTACTTCTCCGGGTCCTTCAATCGCTCGTTCATCGACCCCGACCGGAACCCGCGCGAATCGACCCGGGCGGCCGGGAATCCCTCGGCCACGACGGCGTCGACGAGCGGCTGGTGGTCGACCTGATCCAGCAGCCGGGCGTCGATCTCGATACTCGCCGTGTCGCCGATGTCGCGGACCCGGACGTTCTCGACGCCGTACGGCGTGAGCAGCGAGCGGACCGCGTGCTCGGCCCGGTCGACCCGGGCCAGCAGGTTCGGCGTGATCCGGATGCCGTACGCGATCCGGCTCGACAGGCAGGCGGCCGCGGGCTTGTCCGACGTCTCCAGCCCCCAGCTCCGAGACGCCTCGCGGATCTGCGCCTTGGTCAGCCGGGCGTCCTTCAGCGGCGTGATCGCACCCCGCTCGAACGCGGCCCGGATACCCGGCCGGAAGCCGGCGATCGCGTCGTCGGCGTTCGTCCCGGTCGCGATAGCAGTGATGCCGAACTCGTCCGCGATCGGCTGCAGCGTCTCCACCAGCTCGGCCTTGCAGAAGTAGCACCGGTCGCCGGCGTTGGCCTGGTACCCCTCGCGGTCCATCTCGTGCGTGTGCGGGGTGACATGCCGTACGCCGATGCCGTCCGCGAACCGCGCCGCCGGCTCCAGCTCGGCCACCGGCAGACTCGGCGACACCGCGGTCGCCGCGACCACGTTGGCCGGCCCGATCGCCCGCGCCGCGGCGGCGAGCAGGAACGCCGAGTCGGCGCCGCCGCTGAACGCGACCACCATGCTCGGGTAGCTCGACAGCCGCCGCATCAACGCTTCCAGCCGCTGCTCAAGCACGTATGCGTCCAGCCAGGCCGGGAACTCGGTCAGATCGTTCAGTACGACGTCAGCGCCGTACGCACGGAGCTCGTCGGCGGTGAACGGCCCAGTCGCCACGCTCACCGCGACCGCACCGGCCGCCCGGGCACCGTCGATGTCGGCGGTGTGGTCGCCGACGTAGATCGTCGCCTTGTGCTCGCGGAGCGCGGTGCCCTTCTCGGCGCCGTGCAGATCGCCGACCGGCTCGTCCACGTCGAGCCCGAGGTGGTCGAGGTGCAGCACGACGGACGGCGTGTACTTCGCGGACACCACCATCGTCCGGCCGCGCAACGCCCGTACGGCGGCCAGTGAATCGAGCACACCAGGGAGCGGCAGACTGCCGGTGATCGCGTGCGACGGGTAGTGCTCGCGGTAGCGGGCGACCATCGCGTCGACCTGCTCCGGCGGGAACCAGTTCGCCATCTCCCAGGTCAGCGGCGGCCCGAGCCGGCTCACCACCAGGTCGCTGTCGATCGCGACGCCGGTCTCCGCGGCGAGCAGGTCCCAGACGGCCTGGATCCCCGGCCGGGAGTCGATCAGCGTCATGTCCAGGTCGAACCCGACCACGAGCTCCGGCACGTCGAAGGTGGCGGCAGCAGGCTGGATCTCGGCGGTTGACACGTCCCCAACCCTACGTGCTCCCGCCGGGCTGCTCCGCTGGTATCCCGACTTCACTTGACAATCGCGCAGGAGTTGTCCGGGCTCTTGACATTTGGGAGAGAATGTAAACCCTCGTGGTCATGGACTCGTTCGCTGATCGGACCAAGCGCCGGCTGCGCGACGAGCTGCTGGACAACGCGTACGACGCGATCGTCGCGGGCGGGTACGACGGGCTGCGGATGAACGACGTGGCCCGTCGTACCGGGGTCTCGCGGCAGACCGTCTACAACGAGTTCGGCGACAAGTGGGGCGTGCTGCAGGCGGTTGCAGCACGCGAGACCGAGCGGTTCCTGCTGGACGTGAACGCGGCGCTCGCCGAGGAGTCCGACCCGATCGACGGCCTGCGGGCCGCGGTCGAGCGGGCACTCACACTGGCCGGGGAGAACCCGCTGGTGAAGGCGGCGCTGGGCCAGCCGGGATCGGACCAGGCCAGCCAACTGCTGACCACACGGGGGCAGCAGGTGCTGGAGGTGGCCCACCTACGGCTGGGTGAGCACGTCAGGGAGCACTGGCCGGAGGTACCACCGGAGGACGCGACCAGCTGCGTCGACGTCGCCTTGCGCGTCGTCCTCAGCCACATCGTCACGCCAGGCCCTCCCCCGGCGGCGGTGGCGGCGCAGCTGGCTCGCGTCCTCAGCCCCTTTCTCAGCAAATAGGCGCAGTTGTCCGAAGCCAGGAGGCAGCAGTGACAACGACCACGAATCCCCTTCACCGGCAGGGTTTCAACTCGCTGAAGTCCGGCGGGTTCAACTGGGACGCGCTGCCGCTGCGGCTGTTCGACAAGGGCAACCGCAAGTTCTGGAACCCGCGCGACATCGACTTCAGCCAGGACGCGAAGGACTGGCAGGAGCTGAGCGACAACGACAAGGACAACGCGTTGCTGCTCTGCGCCCAGTTCATCGCCGGTGAGGAGGCGGTCACCGAGGACCTGCAGCCGTTCCTGCAGGCGATGGCGGCCGAGGGACGGTTCGGCGACGAGATGTACTTGACCCAGTTCTGCTTCGAGGAGGCCAAGCACACCGCGGTCTTCCGGCTCTGGCTGGACGCGGTCGGCGTCACCGAGGACCTGCACCATTACGTCGAGAACAACCCGGGCTACCGCGCGATCTTCTACGAAGCCCTGCCGGTCGCGCTGAAGTCGCTCGCCGACGACCCGTCTCCGGCCAACCAGGTCCGCGCGAGTGTCACCTACAACCACGTGGTGGAAGGGACTCTGGCCCTGACCGGCTACCACGCCTGGAACCTGCTCTGCACGGCACGCGGCGTCCTGCCCGGCATGCAGGAGCTGATCCGGAAGATCGGCGACGACGAACGCCGGCACATGGCCTGGGGCACGTTCACGTGCCGGCGGCACGTCGCCGCCGACGCGTCGAACTGGCAGGTCGTCACCGACACGATGGAGGAGCTCCTCCCGCACGCGCTGACCCAGATCCAGTGGGCGCTGGACAACTCCCCCGAGCTGCCGCCGGAGATCAACCCGACCGCGTTGATGACGTACGCCGGCGACCGCGCGACCCGGCGCCTCGGCGCGATCGAGTCGGCGGTCGGCGCGGACGTGGCCGGAATCGACCTCGACTACTCACCGGAGAAGCTCGAGGACGACTTCGGCGACGAGGACTCAGCCGCGCTGGCGGCGGTTCGCCAGGACCACGACTAGCGCGGCAGTGGCCAGGACTGCGGGCAGCCAGGTGACGGTCGTCGTACCGGCGTGGTCGGCGACCTGGCCGCCGGCGAAGGCACCCAGCGCTATCGAGCCGTTGTAGACCCCGACCAGTACGGCGGACGACGCTTCCGGGGCCCTGGGTGCCGCGGCGTGACCCCAGGCCTGGGTGCTGACGCTCGTACCTCCGTGCGCGAAACCCCAAGCCAGCAAGAGGATCAGGGCCCCGGCGATCGTGGTGCCGGCGAATGGCATGAGTACGGCGACCGCGGCGATGCCGGTCGCGATCACGGCGATCGCACGCGCCGGGCGGAGTGCGCCGGCGACGAAGTTGCCGACGATGCCGGCGACGCCGTACGCGAGAAGGAGCGTGCCGATCAGGGCCGGGGCGATGCCGGCCTGCTTCTCGAGGAGCGGGCGGATGTAGGTGTAGGCGGCGAAGTGGCCGGTGACGAGGAGGGCGACCAGCGCGAGGCCGACCCGGAGTTGCTTGAGCTTCAGGACCTCGGCAACGTCGCGCAGGCGGACGGCCTTCTCCGCGGCCAGCGGCGGCAGGAGGAGGGCGAGGGCGACGGCCAACGCGCCGGACACCAGGCCAACGGCGGCGAAGGCCCAGCGCCAGCCGACCAGCTCGCTGACGTACGCACCGGCCGGAATCCCCAGCACAGAAGCGATTCCGATGCCGCTGAAGATGAGCGAGGTCGCCGGACCGGCCGCGTGCTCGGGTACGACGCGCCGCGCGAGACCGACCGTGAACAGCCAGACGCCGCCGATCGAGATCCCCATCAGGACCCGCGCGGCCATCAGCGTGCCGAAGTTCGGCGCGGCGGCCGCGAGGAGCCCGGCCGCGGCGAGCAGCACCAGCAGGCCGACCATGACGGTGCGGCGGTCCAGCTTGCCCAGCACCAGCGGCAACAGCGGCGCAGCCAAAGCGGAGACGATGCCGGTGACCGTCAGAGTGCGGCCGGCTGTGCCTTCGCTGACCTGGAGGCTCGTGCTCATCGGGGTGAGCAGGCCGACCGGCAACATCTCGGCCGTCACCACGGTGAACACGGTGGCGGCCATGGTCCCGGAAGCAGCCCAGCCACCGGTCCTCGGGATCACCTGGTCGGCGCAGATCGTCGTCATACTTCAAGGTTTCGGCCAGCCAGTGGTGCGGAACAACGGCGATCTGGTCATGCTTGTATTAGCTGAGCTAATTGATCGGGAGGTCGGAGATGGCGGTCGAGATCCGCGAGCTGGAGTGCTTCCTGGTGCTCGCGGACGAGCTCCACTTCGGCCGTACGGCGGAACGCCTGTACCTCTCGCAGAGCCGCGTCAGCCAGCTGCTGCAGTCGCTGGAACGCCGGATCGGCGGGCCGCTGTTCGAGCGAACCAGCCGCCGGGTCGCGTTGACCCCGCTGGGCAAGGAGTTCCTCACCTCGCTGCGACCGGCGTACGCCGCGCTGGAGCGGGTGGTCGAGAACGCCCGCGACTACGCGAACTGCGTGAAGGGCCAGCTCCGGATCGGCTTCCAGGGAACGGCGAACGACCAGATCCTGGCCGCGGTGTCGGAGTTCCAGTCACGCAACCCGAACTGCCTGATCGACACCGTCGAGCTCCCCTTGAACGACCCGTTCGGCGCGCTGCGTCGTGGCGAGGTCGACGCGGCCGTCGTGATGATGCCCGTCGCGGAAGACGACCTCGTCCTCGGCCCGGTCTTCTCCCGCCAACCGCAGACGCTGACGGTCTCCACTCGGCACCCGCTCGCCGGCCGCGAGCACCTCGACGCCGAGGACCTGGCCGGCGAGGTGCTGATCGCCGTCTCCGGCCCGGCACCCGGCTACTGGCGCCAGGCCCAGGCGCCGACCCAGACCCCGGCCGGCGCGTTGATTCACCGCGGCCCGGAGTACCGCACGCTCCAGGAAGGCCTGTCGCTGATCGCCGCCGACCGCGGCGGCATGCTGCTGTGCCACCGCAGCGCCGAGCAGAACCCCCGGGCCGACATCGTCAACATCCCGATCACCGGCGTCGCCGAATCGGCCCTGGTCCTGATCTGGCGCCGCAGCGAGGACACCCCTTCCCTGCAGGCCTTCGCGACGTACCTGAGGTCACGCGAGTCCGAGTAGCTCCACCGACTTCTCGCGCATCTCGACCTTGCGAACCTTGCCGGTCACCGTCATCGGGAAGTCGTCCACCAGCAGGACGTAGCGCGGGATCTTGAAGTGCGCGAGCTTGCCGGTGGCGAAGGCCCGGACGGCGTCGGCGTCCAGCGGGTCGGCCCCGGGCTTGAGCTTGATCCAGGCGCAGAGCTCCTCGCCGTACCTGGCATCGGGTACGCCGACCACCTGGACGTCGGCCACCGACGGGTGGGTGTAGAGGAACTCCTCGATCTCGCGCGGGTACACGTTCTCGCCGCCGCGGATCACCATGTCCTTGATCCGGCCGACGATGTTCACGTACCCGTCCTCGCGCATCACCGCCAGGTCGCCCGTGTGCATCCAGCGGGCCTGGTCGATCGCCTCCGCGGTCTTCTCCGGCTCGTCCCAGTAGCCGAGCATCACCGAGTACCCGCGGGTGCACAGCTCACCCGGCTCACCTCTTTCGACCACGAGCCCGGTGGCCGGGTCGACCAGCTTCACCTCGACGTGCGGCATCACCCGGCCGACGGTCGACGTACGGCGGTCCAGGTCGTCGTCGCGACGGGTCTGGGTCGACACCGGCGAGGTCTCGGTCATGCCGTAGCAGATCGCCACCTCGGCCATGTGCATGTCCGCGACGCACCGCTTCATCACCTCGATCGGGCACGGCGATCCGGCCATCACGCCGGTCCGCAGGCTCGTCAGGTCGTAGTCGGCGAAGTCGGGCAACCCGAGCTCGGCGATGAACATCGTCGGTACGCCGTACAGCCCGGTGCACCGCTCTTCCTGGACGGCGCGCAAGGTCGCGGCCGGGTCGAAGGCCGGCCCGGGAATCACCATGCAGGCGCCGTGCGTCGTGCAGCCGAGGTTGCCCATCACCATGCCGAAGCAGTGGTAGAAGGGCACCGGAATGCACAGCCGGTCCTGCTCGGTGAACGCGATAGTCTCGGTGACGAAGAAGCCGTTGTTGAGGATGTTGTGGTGGCTGAGCGTGGCGCCCTTCGGAAAGCCAGTGGTGCCGCTGGTGTACTGGATGTTGATCGGGTCGTCGAAGGTGAGCTCGGCCTCCCGGGCATGCAGCTCGCCGACCGGGATCCGGTCCGCGGCCGACCGGAGCTCGTCCCAGTCGCCGGTGCCGATGTAAACGGTCTCCTCCAGCGCCGGGCAGTCCGGGCGCACCTCGTCGACCATCGCACGGTAGTCACTGGTCTTGAACTCGGTGGCCGAGATCAGCAGCCGGACGCCGGACTGGTTCAGCGCGTAGGCCAGCTCGTGGGTCCGGTAGGCCGGGTTGATGTTCACCAGGATCGCGCCGATCGTGGCAGTCGCGTACTGCGTGATCGTCCACTCGGCGCAGTTCGGCGCCCAGATGCCGACCCGGTCACCCTTCGCGATCCCGCGGGCCAGCAGACCACGTGCGACCACGTCCACCTCGGCGCCGAACTCGTCGTACGTCCAGCGCCTTCCGGTCTGGACCTCCACGAGGGCGTCGCGGTCGCCGTACCTGCGCATCGTGCGTCTGAGGTTGGCGCCGATCGTCTCCCCCAGCAACGGAACCTCGGACACTCCGGACGCGTAGGAAGGCAGGCTCATAAGGGCAATCGTCACGTGGGCAAGGTGCGCCTGCAAGTGCACGTGCAGCAGGAAACAGGGGGTGGACGGCAAGCAATGTCCTTACCAACTCTCCGTCATTTCCGTCGCGGAGCGTGGTGGGGTGGTTACATTGGTTGGGAGAGGTGTGAGGCATGGGCCGTTCCTTGGAAGGTCAGGCCCGCAGCGATCGGCCGCCGGGACGCACCGCGGAGGCGGCCCAGCGAACCGCTGCGGTGGTCGAACGTGTCCGGGCCCTGGGCAACGTGCTCTGCGACGCGCTCGCGATCGATGTCGACGGCACCGACCTGCAGACCCTGAAACGCGCCCCGCGGCGGGCCCCACCGGCGGTCTCGCCGGCCGATCTCGAAGCGCATCCCGGGCCGGTCTGGGATGCGTTCGTGCCCCACCCACCGGGCCACTTCCGCTGGTGGGGCGCCGACCGGAGGTTCGCGCGTCGACTCGCCGACGCGGAGGACCGGTTCGCCGAGGCGATCGAACGGCACCGGACGGCCGAGGAGAACCGCCGCGAGCGCGTGGCTCGCGCGCTGCGGGACCAGGTCGAGCAACAGCGCCGGCTCGACGAGGCGACCGCGGATCAGCACGCCCGGGTCGACGCCTACCAGCGTGCGGTCGAGGGCCGGGACCGGGCTGCGGTCACGAAGTACTTCCAGAAGGCACTCGATCGGATGGCGGAGCCGCTCGACTTCCAGCGCCGGCGCCGGGTCGGGTACGTCCCGGAGTCGACCCTGCTGGCCGTCGAGTGGGAGCTTCCGGGCGTGGACGTCGTACCGGCCGAGGCGTCGTACCTGTACGACCGGTCGAAGGATGCCGTGGTGGCGGTGCCGCGACCGTCGCAGGAGATACGGGTGCTGTATCAGCAACTCGTTGCCCAGTTGGCGTTGCGTGCCCTGCACCTGGTCTTCGGGAGCGACCGCTACGGCGTGGTGGACACGGTGGTGTTCAACGGGATGCTCGAGTCGGTCGACCTGCCGACCGGGCAGACGGTGCGGCCGTGCCTGATCACGTTGCGGGCGACCAAGGAGCAGTTCCAGGCGCTGGTGCTGGACCAGCTCGATCCGGTCGCCTGTGTGCGGCACTACTTCTCCGCGGAGGTGTCAGGGCACCCGGAGGAGTTGCAGCCGGTGGAGCCGGTGCTCGAGTTCGACCTCGCCGACCCGCGCACGATCGAGCCGGTCGACGTGATCAGCGAGCTCGACAGCCGGCCCAACCTGCTGGAGCTGAGCCCGGAGGCCTTCGAGCACCTGGTCCAGAACCTGCTCACCCGGATGGGCCTGGAGACGCGGCTGTTCCGCCGTGGCAACGACGGCGGCATCGACTGCGTCGCCTACGACCCGCGGCCGATCACCGGCGGCAAGTTCGTCGTCCAGGCCAAGCTCTGGACCCGCACCGTGCCGCCGTCCGCCGTCCGCGACCTCTTCGGCACGGTCGTAGACGCCGGCGCCACCAAGGGCATCCTCATCACCACCAGCGGCTTCGGCCCCTCCAGCTACCAGTTCGCCACCGGCAAACCCCTGCAACTCATCGACGGCACCGCCCTCCTGGCCCTCTGCCACCACCACAACATCCCCGCCCGAATAATCCGCCGCGCTAGTTAAGCATTGTTCAGAAAAGTGGGCATATGGCTGATATAGTGGGCAGTCGGAGGTGGTCGCCGTGCAATTCCCCGAGCCAGTGTCGAGCGTGGTCCCCGGGCTGCACGGTCGCGTTCTCGGCGTTCTCGCCCGGACCGACAAACCACTGACAGGGCGCGCGGTCACCGGTCTGCTCCGCATCTCGGCAAGTCCCAGCGGGGTGCAGAAGGTGCTCGACGAACTGGTCCGGAACGGCATCGTCCTGTCCGAGCCGGCCGGCCGCGCAAAGCTGTACACGCTGAACCGTGACCACGTCGCCTACTCAGCCATCGACACGCTCGCGCGGCTTCGCGAGCTACTGCTCGAACGACTCAAGGCCGAGGCGGAGTCATGGGCGGTGCCGGCCAAGGCGGTGTGGCTGTTCGGGTCAACCGCTCGCGGCCAGGGCGGGACCGACAGCGACCTGGACCTTCTGGTCGTGCGCCCGGACGAGGTCGACGAGTCCGATCCGCGGTGGCTGCAGCAGGTGGAGACGCTCACCGATCGCGCAACACTCTGGTCCGGCAACGCATGTCAGGTCGTGGAGTACAGCGCACAGGAGATCCGCGACCTGATCGACCGAGGCGAGCGCCTGGTCAGCGAGCTCCGCCGCGACGCCGTGCCGGTCGCCGGCAGATCACCCCAACGCACCCTCACCCGAAAGGCCGGTTAGTGGCAGCTCTCGACGAAGCCCGAGCCCACCTGGCAAAGGCCCGCGAGTTCCTCGAAGCCCTGCCGCTCCCGCATTCTTCAGCTCAGCAAGGCGCGACAGCAGTACGACGCTGTCCCGCCTGCTGAAGCTGAAGTCGAAGTCTCAGTACCAGGCGGCCGGGGTGTCGGCCGCAGATGCAGCCAAGAGCACCGACTGGGCTGCGCGACTGCTGGAATCAGCGCAGTCGGTCGCGCCCGGCTAGTTGAGGGGGGATTCGTAGATTTGGATTTCGGTGCCGGCTGGGTCTTCGCCGTCGTCGGGGGCGGTGTAGAGGCGGAGTTTGGTGGCGGTGGTTTCGAGGGCTACGGGGTTGCGGGTGGCGTTGTGGCGGGTGGTGGGGCTGAAGTAGGGGAAGGGGATCTCGTGGAGGATGCGGTTCGACTTGAGGTCGAGGAGGGCCAGGCCGCCTAGGTCGTAGGTGCCGCCGGTGGGGGTGGGGAGGCCGGTGACGCCGCCGCAGAGTTGTTTGCCGCGGGAGACGTAGTCGCAGTCCTGGTAGTCGAGCAGGTGGCTCTCGTTCGGGGCGGACTGCAGTTGGCGACCGGCAGGCGTCCAGTCGTAGAGGGTGCGGGAGCCCCAGCTGACGCCGTGGACCTGGCCGGTGGTGCGGTCGCGGACCACGCCGCCGACGTGGTCCTCGACCCGGAAGCGCTCGGTGACGCGGTAGGTCTTCGGGTCCACGGTGTACACGATCGCGCGTGAGTTCGGCCGGTACTCCGCGACCGGGATCCACACGTCCTTGCCGTCGAAGTCGATCCCGCCCGGGTGGTACGCCGTACCCTCGCCGAGCTTGATGTCCTTCAGCAGGTTGCCCTGCCGGTCCAGGACGAACAGGTGCCCGACCCCCTTGCCCGGGCTCCTGTCGTACCCGTCCACCGGCTGCGGGTACCGCACCGGCGCCTCGGTCACCTCCACGCTGGACAGGAAGATCCGGTCGCCCACCAGCGCGAACCCCTGCGGGTGGTACGTCGGGAACCGCAACGGGATCCGGACCACCTGGGTCCACGCCGTACTGCGGGTGGTGGCTTCGAACGCCCGGGTGACGTCGGAGTCCTTCGGCGTGGCGTTGGCGGTCGTGAGGCCGGTCAGCAGGACACCGGCGAGGGCGATGGGAACGAGGATCCTTCGGCGCATCAGCGTCTCCTTGGGCGTGAATGTGACGGTGCAGTCTCCGGCGGCCGGTTTACGCGTCGGCCGACATCAGGTGACCAGAAATGACAGACTGCATGGCATGGACACTGGGGTGAGCGTTGTCGGGTCGGGACAGGTGAGTGCGCCGCCGGACGTACTGCGGATGACGCTGAGCGTCGGCCATGACGCGGCCGACGTGGCGGCGGCGGTCTCGCAGGTGGCGCAACGGACGGACGCGGTGATCGCGGCGCTGCGGCAGCAGGGAGTCGACGCCGCCGACATCGCGACCAGCTCGGTCCAGGTGCACCCGCAGTACAAGGAGATGGCGGCACCGAGCGGTTTCCACGCGTCGCACAGCCTGACGGTCACCACCACGGACCTGACCGGGTTCGGCCGGCTGCTCAACGCCGCGGTGGATGCTGCAGGCAACAGCCTCGGGCTCGACTATCTGCAGTTCGACGTGCAGGAGAAGGGCCCGCTGCTCACCCGGGCGCGCGAGCTCGCGTTCCGCCAGGCGCGGGAGAAGGCCGAGGAGCTCGCCGGACTGTCCGGCTACTCGCTCGGGTCGGTCACGTCGATCTCCGAGTCGCAAGGCTACTTTCCCGTTCGCGAGCAACTGCAGAGCAAGTCGCTGGGTGGTGGCTTCGACGCGGCGGTCAGCATCAGCCCGGGCGACCAGTCCATTGAGGTCTCGTTGCAGGTGCACTTCTCCTGGGCGTGATGCACCGGATTCCGGTCTAGACTCGTCGCAACTTTCCTGGGGAGGGAACTCATGGTGCTGCAGCGAGCCGTCGTCCCGGCCGTCCTCTTACTGACCCTGGTCGCCTGCGGCGGCTCCGACACCGCCGGGGGCTCGGCGACCTCGCCGACGCCGACTCCGACGCCGACCGCGAGCAGCAGTACGCCGAGCGCCGTACCGACGACTCCGGCGGCGCCACCGTCCAAGGCGCCAGTCGCCCGGACGAAGGCGACGCTGACCAAGGCGCTGCTGGCACTCGAGGACCTGCCCGCCGGGTTCGCGATCGATCCGGACGCGGAGGGCGACGACGGGACCGAGCTGTCGTCGACGAACTCCAAGTGCGCGAAGCTGGTGCAGCTGTTCAACGCCGACGCGACGGCCGGCGCGAAGGTCGGGGCGACAAGGGGGTTCTCCGGCGGCCAGAACGGCCCGTTCGTCGGCGAGACCCTGGAGGCGATGCCGTCCGCCGCGGCGAACACCGCCTACCTGGCCTCCGTCAAGGCGGCGGTGAAGGCCTGTAGCAAGGCCAAGCTCAGCATCGAAGGCGTCGGCAGCTCGACGGTCACGGTCACCGAGGTGGCTGCGCCCAAGGCCGGCACCACTCCGGTCGCGGTCCGGTTCTCGGCGGCGAGCGGGCCGCTGGCGGGGCTCGAGGTGACGTTCGCGTTCGCCGCGCTCGGCGACGTGCTGCTGAGCATGAACTTCGACACCTCGGACATCGAGGAGCCGTTCGTCGACGCGGCCGCGAAGGCGAGCAAGGTGCTGGGGACTTCGACCACCGGCACCTGATCGCGGGGGTTGCGGCGTCGGGGAGACTTCTCCCATGGACGCCGCGCTCGTCACCGACCGCCACTGGAAGACGCCGGCGTCGGCACGTTCCGCAGGCGGTGCGGCGGGTGATCACGCTGTTCGTCCTTGTGATTGGCATCGATCCGAGCCGGACGCTCCGATCGACCGGATCCCGGCGCGTCATGGGCGACCTTGTCAGCCGAAGGGCGACTACTCTCACCGCATGCCTGGTAGCGACCGCCGTCCCGGTGCTGAACGTCGTACTCATCGTTCTCACCTTCAGGGGATGACATGACCTCTGTTTATGCGGTGAGCGACATCCATGGTCACCCGGAGAAGCTCCAGGCGTCGCTGCAGGCGGCCGGGCTGACCGATGCCGATGGCAACTGGTCCGCGGCGGACGCGCGGCTGTGGTTCCTCGGCGACTTCTTCGACCGCGGCCCGGACGGGATCGGCGTACTGCGCATCGTCCGAAAGCTGATCGAGCAGGCGCCGGACGACGCGATCCGGGTGCTGCTCGGCAACCACGAGATCCTCGCGCTCGGGATGCACAAGTTCGGCGACATGTTCGTCCCGCACGAAGGGATCACCACCCGCAGCTTCGAGCGCTCCTGGGCCCTGAACGGCGGCCAGGACCGCGACCAGGAGCTGCTCACCGACGACGACGTCGAGTGGCTGCTCGACCGCCCGATGCTCGGGCTGGACGCTGGTCACCTGCTGATGCACTCCGACACCATGGAGTACGTCGAGTGGGGGGACACGATCGACCAGATCAACGCCGCCGCAAGCGCGGACCTGCACAGTGACGACATCGTGGTCTGGTGGGAGGTCTGGCGGCGGATGACGTCGCGGTACGCGTTCCGCGGCCGGAGCGGGCCGCAGGTCGCGTCGATCATGCTCCAGCACCTCGGCGGCCACCGGATCGTGCACGGCCACAGCATCATCGCCGACCAGCTCGGCATCGACCCGGCCTACCTCACCGAACCGCTGCTGTACGCCGACGGCCTGGTCCTCGGCATCGACGGCGGCGCCTTCGACGGCGGCCCGTGCCTCGTGGTCGAGCTCGAACCGCTGTAGCGGGAATGCCGTCGACCCCTCCCGGGTTGTTGAAAAGTTGACGGTGAACCACGCTCTTGGGAGACGTTGATGGCTGTGCAGAAGATTCCCGGTCCGGACCACCCGATCACGATCGCGAAGAACCCGGACCGAGTGGTGGTGAAGGCCGGTGACCAGGTGATCGCGGACACCCGGGACGCGCTGTCGCTGCAGGAGGCGAGCTACCCGGCGGTGCAGTACATCCCGCGGGACGACGTCGACCTGACGCTCCTCGAGCGCACCGACCACCACACGTACTGTCCGTACAAGGGCGACGCGTCGTACTACAGCGTCCTGCCCGCCGGCCAGACCGGGGTGAACGCGGTCTGGACCTACGAGCAGCCGTACGACGCGGTCGCCGACATCCGCGAGTACCTGGCCTTCTACCCAGACAGGGTGTCGATCGAGATCATCGCGGACTGAGGAACTCTCGCAGCACCGGCGCCAGGATCTCCGGCGGCACGACGTGGTCCTGGTCGGCCAGCTCGCGCAGTGACGCGGCCGGCAGTTCCTTCACGATCCGGTGCGCCGCGTCGACCATGAACGGCGGCGACGCGGTCCCAGCGACGACGAGGGTCGGCTGCATGAGCTTGGCGAGCAGGTCGACCGGCACTCGTCCACCCGGTGCGGCGTGGTCCATCACGGCGAAGTCGTACGCCAGGGTCGGGGCGAGGTCGGCGACCCCCGGAGCGGCCGCGGTCTCCACGGCCGCTTCCTTCGGCATGCCCGCCATCAGCAGGAAGAGCTCGACGGCCTCCTGCCGACGCCCTTGCGTGATCAGGTCGATCACCTCCGCGCCGTCCTCCTCCGTGTCCACGTCGTCCGGTCCGTACGGCGGCTCGTGCAGCACCACGTGCGTGAACGGGAGCCCGGTCCCCGCGGCGATCGCGACGAGCCCTGCGCCTGATGAGTGCCCGTAGACGGCCGCCGTACCACCGACGGCTGTGAGCAGCGCGCCGATGTCGTCCACCTCGCGCAGCACGCCGTACGGCGTCCGGTCGCCGCTGTCACCGCGGCCGCGCCGGTCGTACGTCACGACGTCGAAGTCGCCGGCCAGCTCGTCGGCCAGCGGCCGCAATGCGCTCCGGTCGCACAGCGCGCCAGGGACCAGGATCAGCCGCGGGCCGCTGCCCTGGCGTTCGTAGGCGATCGTCGTACCGTCAGCCGAAGTCACCGTCTGCATGTCGTCCTCCTCAGGGCGTTGTCGGTGACGTCGGAGCCGCTGTGCGAACTTCGACATAATCTCTGGCGCCGGGTCACGCCCGGGTGATTCACTGCGTCGCGATGATCAGCAGAGTCGACGAGTATCTCCACGCGGTCCCGCTGTCCGGCGCTGTGGCCGAGCAGGTCGGTCCGTTCACGCTTTTCCGCAGTACGACGGTCTGGCCGTACTACGCGCGTCCGGTGCCGGGCGCAGGGGTCACGATCAAGCCGGACGATGTCGCCGTACTGCGGTCGCGGTGCGAGGAGCTCGGGATCCCGGTGAGTTTCGAGTGGGTCGTCGACACCTGCCCGTCGCTCGGTCCGGCGGCCGCGGCGGCCGGGCTCTCCGTGGTCGAGCACCCGTTGCTTGTCCTCGAGCGCGACCAGCTCCGGCCGGCCACGGTGGAGGCCCGGTGCGAGATCCTGTCGGCGGACGACGCCGTACTGCGGCAGGCCCGGGCGGTCGCGTCACTGGCTTTCGGCGACCCCGGTACGGCGGTCGGCGCGGCCGGACCGCAGGAGCGCGACGCGAAGGCTTCTGAGGTGGCCGACGACTTGATCGAGGCAGTGTTGGACCGGGTCCGCCGCGGTGTGACGGTGTCCGCGGCCGCGTTCACCGACGCCGGCATGGTCGCCAGCGGCCAGCATCAGCCGGTCGGCACTACAACGGAGATCGTCGGCGTCGGCACGCTCCCGTCCATGCGCCGCCGCGGCCTGGCCGCCGCCGTGACCAGCGTGTTGGCCGAGCACGCCTTCGCCAACGGCGTCGACCTCATCCTGCTCTCCGCCGAGACGAGGGCCGTCGCCGCCGTCTACGAACGCGTCGGCTTCCACCGCATCGGCACCGCCGCAGCCGCGGAGTAGGTACCGTTGGAGGGATGAGCACCACCGACCGGAGCCGCCCGCGTACCCTTGCCGACGCACTGCGTACCTGGGATGACTCTGCGCTCGGGCGGTTGCTGCAGCGGCGGCCCGACCTGGCGATGCCGATCCCTGCGGACACCGGTCAGCTGGCGGCCCGGGCGACGACGAATGCGTCGGCTGCGCGGGCGATCAACCGGCTGGATGAGTTCGGCGTCGATCTGCTGGAGTCGCTGTCGGCGTTGCCTGAGCCGGTGCGCCTGGCGGACTTGGCAGCTGGTGTCGACCAGCCTGTTGACGTGGTCCGGCCGCGGATCGAGGGGCTGCTCGACCTGGCGCTGGTGTGGGGTGGCGAGGACGACCTGCGGCCCATCCGCGCGGTGCACGAGCTGCTCGGGCCGACACCTGCCGGGCTGGGGCCGGTCACGACGCGGCACTTCGGTGACCTGGACAAGCTGATCGATGAGGCCGGTCCGGACGCGCGTGCGGTGCTGGACAAGCTGACCTGGGGTCCGCCGACCGGTTCGGTGGAGAAGGCTGAGCGTCCGGTGACGATCGCCTCGGCGCGTACTCCGGTCGAGCGGTTGCTCGCGCGCGGTCTCGTCGTACCGAAGGATGCGAACACCGTTGTGCTGCCGCGGCAGATCGGGCTGCATCTGCGTGGCGGGCGGGTGTTGGCGTCGACTCGGCCAGTGCCGCCGCCGTTGGACGGCAAGCGGGTCTCGGCTGCGATCGGCGATCGGGCGGCGGCCGGTGCTGCGCTCGATCTGGTGCGTCTTGTCGATCGTGCGCTGGAGCAGCTCGGCACTGAGCCGCCGCCTGTGCTCCGCACTGGCGGTGTAGGTGTCCGGGAGCTGCGCAGTCTGGCCGGCAAGATCGGTGCGGAAGAGCAGACGGCTGCTGCGGTGCTTGAGGTCGCTTACGCTGCCGGGCTTGTTGCGGCGGTGGAGGTCGGCACCAGTGAGCTCTGGCTACCGACTAGCTCGTACGACGATTGGCTGGAGCTCGGACTCGCGCACCGGTGGGCGCAGCTCGTCATGGCCTGGTTCGCCGGGCTCCGGGCGATCGGACTGATCGGCCGGCGGGACAGTGGCGGTGCGACGGCTGCCGCACGTGAGCGGCTGATCAACGCGCTGGCGCCTGACCTGGAGCGGCTGCTCGCTCCGGAGATCCGAGTGCTCGCGTTGCAGGCGTTGGCCGAGGCAGAAGCTGGTACGGCGCCGGCGACGGAGTCTGTGATCACCTGGGTCGCCTGGCACCGGCCGCGGCGTGGTGGGCAGTTCCGGGACGAGCTGGTCGAGTGGACGATCGCTGAGGCGGCTTTGCTCGGTCTGACTGGCCTTGGGGCCCTGGCGAAGCACGCACGGCCGCTGCTCGGGGCAGAGCCGACCGCTGAGGACCTGGCTGAGGCGATCAGCCCGCTGGTCCCCGAGCCGGTGTCCGAGGTGCTGCTGCAAGCGGACCTCACTGCGGTCGCGCCGGGCCCACTGGTCCGTGTGGTGCAGGACGAGCTGTCCGCGATGGCCGATGTGGAGTCGCACGGTGGTGCGGGTGTCTACAGGTTCAGTGAGAGCTCAGTACGGCGTGCCTTCGACCTCGGACGGACCGCGGACCAACTGCACAAGTGGCTGGCGGAGCACTCCCGGACACCGGTCCCGCAGCCGCTCACGTACCTCATCGACGACGTTGCGCGGCGTCACGGCGTACTCCGGCTTGGCACGGCGTCGACGTACCTGCGCTGTGACGACGAGCACGTGCTCACGCACCTGCTCAGCTCGAACCTGCCGGGGATCCGGTTCCGGCGACTGGCGCCGACGGTCGTGGTGTCGCCGTCGCCGCCGGACATGGTGCTGAGCCGGTTGCGCGAGGCCGGTCTGGCGCCGCTGGCGGAGACGTTCGACGGGGTGGTGCACGTGACGACCGCGGCGACCCGACGGGGTGAGACTCCACGTCGCCGTACCAGCCGGGACTTTGTCGACAGCCATCTGGACCTCACGGACGACCAGGTGAAGGCCGTCATCGAGAAGGTCCGCGCCGGCGACCGCATCGCCGCCGAACGCCCCACCGACGAGGGCCTGATCGAACCCACCGCCCCCGCCGAGACCATCGGCATCCTCTCCAACGCCGCCGAGGCCCACACCCGCACGTGGATCTCCTACGTCGACCACAACGGCACCAGCTCCGAACGCATCGTCGAACCCGTCCGAGTAGCCGACGGCTGGCTCACCGCCTACGACGAAGGCGCCGACCAACCCCGCACCTACGCCCTCCACCGAATAGCCACCGCCCGCCCCGTCGATTGATCGCCTCAGGCACAATGGAAGGTCGGGGCGACGATGGGAGTTGGGTGTGACGGACGGTCCCTTGATTGTGCAGTCGGACAAGACTTTGTTGTTGGAGACTGCGCATGCGGACGCTAATGAGTGCAGGAAGGCTATTGCGCCGTTTGCCGAGTTGGAGCGGGCGCCGGAGCATGTGCACACCTACCGGCTGACGCCGCTGGGGCTGTGGAACGCGCGGGCCGCCGGGCACGACGCGGAGCAGGTCATCGACGTGCTGCTGCGGTACAGCCGCTACCCCGTCCCGCACTCGCTTCTCGTCGACATCGCCGAGACTCTGGACCGCTACGGCCGACTGCGGCTGGAGAAGCACCCGCAGCACGGGCTGGTGCTGGTGACGACCGACCGCCCGGTGCTGGAAGAGGTGCTGCGCAGCAACAAGGTCAAGCCGATGATGGGCGCCCGCATAGACGACGACACCGTCCTGGTGCACCCGTCCGAGCGCGGTCACCTCAAGCAGACCCTGCTCAAGCTCGGCTGGCCGGCCGAGGACCTCGCCGGGTACGTCGACGGCGAGACGCACAAGATCGACCTGGTGCGTGAGGGCTGGGACATGCGCCCGTACCAGCAGCAGGCGGTCGACTCGTTCTGGCACGGCGGCTCCGGCGTCGTCGTACTGCCCTGTGGGGCCGGCAAGACGATCGTCGGCGCGGCCGCGATGGCGCAGGCGTCCGCGACCACGCTGATCCTGGTCACGAACACGGTGTCCGCGCGGCAGTGGAAGGACGAACTGCTCCGCCGGACCAGCCTGACCGAGGACGAGATCGGCGAGTACTCCGGTGCCCGCAAGGAGATCCGCCCAGTGACCATCGCGACGTACCAGGTGATGACGACCCGCCGGAAGGGTGTCTACACGCACCTGGAGCTTTTCGACGCGCGCGACTGGGGCCTGATCGTGTACGACGAGGTGCACCTGCTGCCGGCGCCGATCTTCCGGATGACCGCCGACCTGCAGACCCGGCGGCGGATCGGCCTGACCGCGACGCTCGTCCGGGAGGACGGCCGCGAGGGTGACGTGTTCTCGCTGATCGGCCCGAAGCGGTACGACGCGCCGTGGAAGGACATCGAGGCGCAGGGCTGGATCGCTCCGGCCGACTGCGTCGAGGTGCGGGTCGACCTGGAGCAGACCGAGCGCTTCGTGTACGCGACCGCCGAGCCGGAGGACCGCTACCGGCTGGCCGCGTCGACCCCGGCGAAGTCGAGGCTGGTACGGCGGATCGCCGAACACCACGCGGACGAGCCGCTGCTGGTGATCGGCCAGTACATCGACCAGCTCGACGAGCTCGGCGAACGGCTGGAGTGCCCGGTGATCAAGGGCGAGACGACCGTCCGCGAACGCCAGCGGCTCTTCGACGCGTTCCGGGCCGGGGAGATCTCCCGGCTGGTGGTCAGCAAGGTCGCCAACTTCTCCATCGACCTCCCGGAGGCGTCGGTCGCCATCCAGGTCTCCGGCACCTTCGGCTCCCGCCAGGAAGAAGCCCAACGCCTGGGCCGAGTCCTCCGCCCCAAAGGCGACGGCCGCACCGCCCGCTTCTACTCGATCGTCGCCCGAGACACGGTAGACGCCGAGTTCGCCGCGCACCGCCAACGCTTCCTCGCCGAACAGGGCTACGCCTACACCATCGTCGACGCCGAAAACCTCTTCGCCTGACCTCAGGAAGGAAAGAAGCTGGAGGGGGAAATCGTGGACGCGGAGAACCTCTTCGCCTGAGCCGAATGGTGCAGCTCGACAGGAGGTGTCGGGTCAGCCAGGAGATCGCGACGCTGACCTCCGGCGCCAGTTGGTGGGCTCGTGCGGACACCTCCTGTCCATTTGTCCCGTCAGCCGGCGAGTCGCTGCGCCAGCGCAGCACGGATCGTGGCGACAACCCACTCAGGGGCGCCGATCACCTGTTCGTAGGTAAGCCGGAGCACCAGCCAGCCGGCCGCCACCAACTCGTCGTACCGGTGGCAGTCGGCAGCGAAGTCGCGCCGGGATCCGTGGAACTCCCAGCCGTCTGCTTCGAGCGCCAACCGGGCCTCGCGATGTCCCAGGTCGACCCGAGCCCGGAAGCGGCCGTTGGATACCAGGACCTGCGGCTCGAAGCCGTCGATGCCCTTCTCGATGAGGAGCGCCCTGAGCATGGACTCGAGGAAGCTACCGGACAGGCCCGTCGCGACTGCCGTCGTCCTCCGGGCGTTCGGGCATCCGGGACCCCGCATCGCTGCTGTCGCGGCAAGGAGTTCGTCCTGGCTGAGGTGTCCGGTGGCGAGGGCGGCATCGGCGACAGCGAGTGCCTCGGCGAACGGGAGAATGCGGCAGCAGTCGACGACGGTCCGCAGCAGTGACGTGATCCGGTGCCGGCGTTCGTCGACGAGAGTCGGGGCCCAGTGCAGAACCGCGGGCGGTCCCGGGCGTGGACGGCGTTTGGGCGGAACGGTGACATGCGGCTTCTCCGGCTGCACGAGGAGCGGGAGACCCAGCGCCGCCGCAGCGGTGGTGTGCGAGAGGACGCCGTCGTACGCGAGAGCGGCCGTCTTGTCCGTCCGCAGGCCCGGCACAGCGTAGACGCCTTGAGCGATTCGCTGCAGCTCACCCCGCTCGAGCGCGGCCGCGATCGCCTTGCGGGATGTCACCTGCAGCAGCTCGGACAGCGTCGTCCATCCACCCCGTCGTACCAGCATCTCGCCGAGCGTTTCCATCCGAAGGATGGTGCCCGAGATGGGTCGACTCGCGTCGTGCCTTGTCCACAGGAACAGCTCGACAGGAGGTGTCTCCGCCCGACCGTTCTCGTCCCGCTCAGCGACCGGCCGGCGTGCCCTCAGTGGACCTGTACGTCCTGTCGAACTACTCGCCCAGGCGGGTGTGGATGCCGTTGAAGTGTTTTTTCATCGAGCGGGCGAAGGCGTCGGGGTCGGCGGTCTGGAGGGTGTTCAGGAGGTCGCGGTGCCAGGCGGCGGCGTCGGCTGGGGAGTAGCGGGCGCCGGGGAGACGAGCGTCGACCTGGGAGAAGGTTCGCCAGAAGACTGACAGCAGGTCGATGACCAGGGCGTTGCCCAGGGGTTCGTAGAGGGCCTGGTGGAAGGCCCAGTCCTCGTCAGGGAAGTACTTGCCGTCGGCGGCCTTGGCCTCCATCGCCTGGACGATCGGCTCCAGGGTGTCGTACCCGTGGGAGCTGAAGTGGGCGACGACGTCGTCCGCCAGGCCGACCTCGATGGCCTGGCGGACCTCCAGGACGTTCTGGACGTCGCGGAGGTCGCCGGCCATCGACTGCGACATCCGGAACGCGAGCCCGTCCTCCAGCGACTGCAGCGACACCTCGCCGACGTACGTCCCGTACCCGTGCCGGATCTCGATGATGCCGACCGCCTGCAGCGCCTTCATCGCCTCCCGCAACGGGTGCCGCCCGACGCCGAGCTGAGCCATCAGCTCCTGCTCGTTGGGCAGCGGGTCACCCGCCTTCAGCCCGCGCTCCAGGATGTACGACTTCATCTGGTCGCGAATGAAGGACTGATTCCCCGCCGCACCCCGTGCCCGGCTGAGCCCACCCGTCGTCACTGCCGGCCTCCTCAGAAACTTGGAACCGTTCAGTGTAGTCCGGCGCGCTCGAGCAAGGGCCGGATCGCCTCGATCTCCGCGTCGTCCAGCGGGATCGACGGGTATGCCGTCACCGGGCAAGCGATCACGCCGAGCAGATACAGCCCCGCCTTGAACGCGCCTAGCGCGGCCGAGCTAGCCCCCATCCGCCCGCGATCCGCGACGTCGATGATCTCGAACAACCTGATCAACCGGTCCTGCTCGGCCCGTGCCGCCGCCAGGTCCCCAGCAGCAACCGCGTCGTACAACCGCACGTACCCGGCCGGATCCACGTTCCCCAACCCGGGTACGACGCCGTCGACACCGAAGGCCAGCGACGAGTCGACCGTCACCTCGGAGCCGGTCATCACCGCGAACCCGGACAGCCCGGCGTCTCGCCGGTCCAGCACCAACCGACGAAGGCTCGTCTCCTGTCCGCTGGAGTCCTTCACCCCGGCGATGACCCCGCGCTGACCGAGCGAGATCATCAGCGACGCCGGCAGCTTCACCCCAGCCCGCGGCGGGATGTCGTACGCGTACAGCGGCGTGTCCCCGGCCAGCGAGGCCAGCCGGACGAAGTGCCGCTCGATCTCGGCCGGATGCGTGGCGGCGTAGAACGGCGCGGTCGCGACCAGCCCATCCACACCCGCCTTCATCGCGGCAGACAGATGGGCGCCGGCGCGGGCGGTCGACGTGTCGATGACACCGGCCAGCACCGGCACCTGACCGGCCACCTCGGTCACGGTGGTCTCGAGCACGACCTGCCGTTGTTCGTCGGTCAGGAACGTGCCTTCGCCGGAGGTGCCGAGCACGAACACCCCGTTCACACCACCGGTCAGCTGATGGTCGATCAACCTGGCCAGCGATGCGGTGTCGACGTCGTACTCGGGTGTGAGCGGGGTGACGAGCGGCGGTAGGACGCCGGTCAACTGGGCGGAGTCGGTCAAGGGGTCTCCCAACCTCAAAGGGCGAACATGGCGAAGCGCAGGGTGGCGAAGGACGAGGTCTCACCGGCCTCGTAGAAGATCCCGGCCCGGCCGTCGGGCAGCAGGACCAGGTCGGAGTACCCGGCCATGCCCTCGTGGACGACCAGTTCAGGCCCCCACGACTGACCGGAGTCCTTGCTGACGAACACGGTCAGCTCACGGCGACTCGACGGGTTGACGGGTGTCGACAACAACAGGCGGCCGTCGGGCAGCGCGAGCATGCTCCCCTGGATCCCCGGCGCGGTGATCTCCGGGATCCCGGCGTACGGCGCGTCGAGCGTCGCACCGCCGTCCGAGGACCACGCGTGCACCCGGGCCGGCCCGGTCCCCTGGTGGTTGCGGGCGTTGAAGTACAGCCGTCCGTCCGGAAGCTCGGCCACGGTCGTCTCGTTGGCGTTGATCTCCGCGCCGTCGTTGCGATCCACGAACCCGACCGACCAGGTGACACCGCCGTCGTCGCTCACGATGCAGTGCCCGCCGTTCAGCCGGATCAGGTCGTCGACAGGCTCGGACGGCACGAAGGAGTGATTCGCCGGTACGACGAGACGCCCGGCCGTCAGCGCGATCCCATGACACGGCCCGGTCGCGTACCAACCCCAGTCGGCCGGCTTCACCTGCGAGGTGATCTCGACCGTCGGGCTCCACGTCGCACCGTCGTCCGCGGACCGCTGCACGAACACCCGCCGCCCGGACTCGGGATCGGTGCCGCGGGCAAGCGACATCTCCACCGCGTCGGCGCCGTTCTGCACCGTGACCAGCACGATGTCGCCGCTCGCCGGGTCGATCACCGGCACCGGGTTCCCGCAGGTCTTGCCGGGCACCGCGGACACTACCTGCAGCGGCAGCCAGGTCTGGCCGCCGTCGAGGGAGCGCCGCAGCACGACCTCGATCTCGCCGGCGTCGCCGGACCCGTGCAGCCGTCCCTCACAGAAGGCGAGCACGAGCGGCCCCCGCGCCAGCACGGACGGGATCCGGAACGTGTGGTAGCCGCTGTGCGCCGGATCGAAAACGATCTGCGCGCCGACTCTTGAAGACATAGGACGTACTATGTCATGGTGTGGCCCTCCGATGGAAGTGAGGCCTCATGCCAGTCAGCAGAAGAACATTCCTCGGCGGCGGCCTGGCCGTCGCCGCTGTCGCGGTCACCGGTACGCCGCTGCTGGCCGGGTGTGCTTCGGACAAGAAGAACACGGCCGCCGCCAACCTGGCCGTGAAACTGCCGACCTACACCAAGTACGGCGACATCAAGCCCGACCTGCCCGGCACCGACGTCGTCCTGGACGGGTTCCTGAAGTACCCGGCGAACCCGGTCCGCGCGATCGCCGAGGCGCCCGGCGACGGCAAGCCGATCACGTTCATGACGAACATCCCCGGCGCGATCCCGCCGGCGGCGGACAAGAACCAGTTCTGGCAGGCGGTCAACCAGCGGCTCGGCTCCGAGCTGCAGATCAGCATGGCCTCGAACGACGAGTACAAGGACAAGTTCGCCACCCGGATCGCCGGCGGCGACCTGCCGGACATCCTGAACATCCCGGTCGACACCGTGCAGATCCCGGGCCTGGTCAAGGCCAAGTGCATGGACCTGACCGAGCAGCTGTCCGGTGACGCGGTGAAGAAGTACCCGTTCCTGGCGAACATCCCGACCGAGTACTGGAAGGGCTGTGTCTTCAACGGCGCGATCTACGGCGTCCCGGTGCCGCGCGGCATGTCCCGGACGTCGCTGCCGCTGTACCGCGCGGACCTGCTGGCCGCGAAGGGCATCAAGGACCCGGCGCCGAAGAACTTCCAGGAGTTCCTCGACCTGGCCAAGGAGATGACCGCGGCCAAGCAGAACAAGTGGGCCTGGACCCGGGTGCCGCTGTCGACCATCCGCCAGATGCTGATGATCCCCAACATCTGGAGGGAGGAGGGCGGCAAGTTCACCTCGATGTACGAGCACGAGGCGCAGCTCGAGGCGCTCGAGGCCGGCCGCAAGATGGTCGAGGCCGGGGTGATCAACCCGGACGCGTTCAACGACAAGGCCAGTGCCCGCAAGCAGTGGTTCAACGGCGGTATCGCGGCGTTCGACTACGACAGCTTCGTCGCCTGGAACCAGTACTACTCCGACAACACCGCCGGTGACGCGTTCTCGGTGAACATGCTCGACGTACCGGGCTTCGACGGCGGTCAGGGCGCGCCGTGGATGGGCTCGGCGCTGAACAACATCACGTCTTTCAGCAAGGACAGCAAGCACTCGGCCGACACGCTGCTGAAGATCGCGAACTGGATGGCCGCACCGTTCGGCACCGAGGAGTACCTGTTCCGCAAGTACGGCGTCGCCGGCCGCCACTACGCGTTGCAGGGCACGGACCCGGTGCCGACCAAGACCGGTGTGGTCGAGACCGGCATCGGCCTGCAGTACATCAGCGACTCCGCGCTGGCGCTGTACTGGGCCGGCAAGCCCGACGTGCCGCAGAACCAGCACGCCATCCAGCAGAAGGTGGCGGACCGGCTCGTGTACGACGCGTCGTACGGCCTGTACTCCGACACCCAGTCGAAGAAGCAGACCCAGCTGGCCAAGACGATGACCGACCTGGAGTCGCAGATCGTGCAGGGCAAGAAGCCGGTGTCGGACTGGACCGCGGCGGTGCAGACCTGGAAGTCGTCCGGCGGCGACACCATGCGCGGCGAGCTCGAGAAGGCCTTCTCCGAGGCGGCAGGGAAGTAGATGCTCCAGCGATCCACCACGCGACAGCAGCGGCTCGGTCTGGGGCAGCGACTGCTCCGGGACAAGGTGCTGCTGCTGTTCGCGGTGCCCGGGACCGCGCTGATCATCGCGTTCCACTACGTGCCGCTGCTGGGGAACGTGATCGCGTTCAAGGACTACCAGCCGTTCCTCGGCATCGGCGGCAGCGACTGGTCCGGCTGGTCGAACTTCGGCGTGATCTTCAACGGCGACCCGGCGTTCCTGCGGGCGTTGAAGAACACCCTGATCCTGACCTGCCTGCAGTCGGTCTTCGTGTTCCCGGCGCCGATCCTGCTGGCCCTGCTGCTGAACTCGCTGTTCTCGGAGCGGATCAAGCGGATCGCGCAGAGCATCCTCTACCTGCCGCACTTCATGTCGTGGGTGATCGTGGTCGCGCTGTTCCAGCAGATGCTCGGTGGCAGCGGGTTGCTGAACAACTACCTGCGATCGCATGACCTGGCGACGATCAACATCATCGGGAACTCCGAGTTGTTCCACGTGCTGCTGACGTCGCAGATCATCTGGAAGGACACCGGCTGGGCGACGATCCTGTTCCTGGCCGCGCTGTCCCAGATCGACTCCCAGCTGTACGAGGCGTCCAGCGTGGACGGCGCGAGCCGGATGCGGCAGCTGTGGCACGTCACGCTGCCGGGGCTGCGCGGGATCATCATCCTGCTGTTCATCCTGCGGCTCGGCGACTCGCTGACCGTCGGCTTCGAGCAGATCATCCTGCAGCAGCAGGCGGTCGGCCGGGACGTCAGTGAGGTCCTGGACACCTACGTCTACAACAACGGCGTGATCGGCGGCGCCTGGGGCGTGGCCGCCGCGGTCGGCCTGGTGAAGGGCCTGGTCGGCGTGGCCCTGGTGCTGGCCGCGAACAAGGTGGCGCACATCTTCGGCGAGCAAGGGGTGTACCAGCGATGACACGCAAGATCGTGCAGGGCGTGCCGATGCCGTCCTGGCCGATGCGGATCTTCAAGGGCCTGGTGCTGCTGGTGTTCTGCGCGGCGGTGATCCTCCCGTTCGTCGGGGTGATCTCGACCAGCGTGGCGCCGAACAAGCAGATCAACGAGTCGGGCGGGCTGGTGCTGCTGCCGGAGTCGATCAGCTTCGCGGCGTACGAGTCGCTGTTCGCCGGCGGCGTGGTGACGCAGGCGCTGTTCATCAGCGTCTTCGTCACCGTGGTCGGGACGCTGCTCAGCCTCACCGTGTCCTGCCTGCTCGCCTACGCGCTGTCCCGGCCGTCGTTCGTGGCCGGGCGGCCGATCCTGCTGGTGATCCTGTTCAGCATGTTGTTCTCCCCCGGCATCATCCCGACGTACCTGGTGGTCAAGGGGGTCGGGCTGCTGGACAGCATCTGGGCGCTGATCGTGCCGACGATGGTCAGCGCGTTCAACGTGATCGTGCTGCGGGCGTTCTTCATGAACCTGCCGGGCGAGCTCACCGAGAGCGCAAGGATGGACGGCGCCGGCGAGCTGAAGATCTTCGGCTACATCGTGCTGCCGCTGTCCAAGGCGGTGCTGTCGGTGATCGGCCTGTTCTACGCAGTGGCGTACTGGAACGCGTTCTTCAGCGCCCTGCTGTACCTGAACGACAGCAAGCTGTGGCCGTTGCAGCTGGTATTGCGGACGTACGTCATCAACGACACCCAGCTGGGCAGCGCCGAGCTCGGCACCGAGTTGCTGCCGCCGCAGGCGTCGATCCAGATGGCCATCCTGGTCGTCTCGATCGTCCCGATCCTGCTGATCTACCCGTTCCTGCAACGACACTTCGCCAAGGGCGTGCTGACGGGGGCCGTGAAGGGTTGATCCCAACCGGGTGACGGGTGCGTCACGAACTGTCGCCCGGGGGATTGCCCAGGGGCAACGCCAGGGTTTCGCCTGGGCAAATCCCGACCGAACGCCAGGTACCGTCGAAAGTTATGGGGACGCAGGCGCTCGAACGGGTGGGGATCGATGGGGAAGACGAGGGGCGGGACGCAGGCAGGCGGCCCGCGCCGGTCGTCTGGCGGGTGGTACGGGAAGCGATCCTGCTGGCCACGCTGTTTCTGGTCTACAGCGCGGGCCGGCAGATCGCCGCGAAGCACACTGGGTCGGCGTTCGACCATGCCCGGGAGATCCTCGCGCTACAGAACTGGCTGCACCTGCCGAACGAGGCATCGATCCAGCACGCGGCGCTGAAGGTCCCGCAACTGGTCGAGGGAGCGAACGTCTACTACGCGAGCGTGCACGCCCCGCTGACCGCGTGCGTGTTGCTCTGGCTCAGCATCTGGCGACCGCGGGCGTACACCCACGTCCGCTGGACGATCGTGTCGTTGACCGGACTGGCCCTGATCGGGCACATCGTGTTCCCGCTCGCACCGCCGCGGATGATGCCGGGGTTCGTCGACACCGGCCTGCAGTTCGGCCTGTCGGTGTACGGCGCCGAGCGGTCCGGCGGCGTGGCCAACCAGTTCGCCGCGATGCCGAGCCTGCATGTCGGCTGGGCCGCCCTGATCGCGCTGTCGATGATCCTGATCACCCGGACGCGCTGGCGCTGGCTGTGGCTGCTGCACCCGATCATCACGTTCGGAGTCGTCGTGGTGACCGCCAACCACTACTGGCTGGACGGGATCGTCGCTCTGCTGCTGCTCGCGGTCAGCCTCCCCCTGCTGCTCCGCCCCGGCATGCACGACGACCTGCGAGCCCGAAATTCGGTTTCCCCGAGCAGGGTGCTCAAGTAACGTAGCTGGGCTTCCCCCACCCCTGCCGGAGGTTCGCTGTGCCCCCTGATACGTACGACACCCTCCAGGCCGAGAAGGACTACCTGAAGACGTCCCGTGCCGCGCTGGCGGTGATGCGGGAGAAGACCGGCTCGCTGGAGATCCACAGCGCCGACCGGGTCAACCAGGAGTTCTTGAAAGCCGCGATCTGGCGGCGGATGAAGGAGCTCGAGGACGACCCCGAGGTGCCGCTGTTCTTCGGCCGGCTGGACTACCTCGAGCCGACCACCGAGACGTTCCACATCGGCCGCCGGCACGTGAACGACGCGCTCGGCGAGCCGCTGGTGGTGGACTGGCGAGCAGACATCTCGGTGCCGTTCTACCGGGCCAGCCGGACCGAGCCGATGGGCGTCGGGATCCGGCGGCGGTTCGGCTTCACGCACGGCGAGATGACCGCCTTCGAGGACGAGGACCTGACGGCCGCAGCGCCGACCGACGAGCACAGCGACATCCTCGACGCCGAGATCGAGCGCCCGCGCTCCGGCCCGATGCGCGACATCGTGGCGACCATCCAGCCCGAGCAGGACGTGATCGTCCGGGCCGGCGTCGACGACACCATCTGCGTCCAGGGGGCGCCCGGGACCGGGAAGACCGCGGTCGGCCTGCACCGCGCGGCGTACCTGCTCTACGCCTACCGGGACCAGCTCAGCCGCGCCGGTGTCCTCGTGGTCGGGCCGAACGCCAGCTTCCTGCGCTACATCGGTGACGTCCTCCCCGCGCTGGGTGAGATCGAGGCGAAGCAGACGACTGTCGAGGAGCTGGTCGCGCGGGTCCGCGTGACCGGGCCGGGGCCGGCGGCGGTCGACGTACTGAAGGGTGACGCCCGGATGGCGGAGGTGTTGCACCGGGCCGTGTGGTCGCAGGTGCAGCTGCCGAAGGAGGCGCTGGTCGTGCCGCGTGGGGCGCATCGCTGGCGGGTTGCGGCGTACCAGGCGGAGGAGCTGGTCAGCGAGCTGCGGACCCGAGGCATTCGGTACGGCGCCGGTCGGGCGATGTTGCCGCAGCGGCTGGCCCACGCCGTGCTGCTCCGGATGGAGGCGGCCGGTGACTCCCCCGACGACCGAGTGCAGGACGCGGTCGCGCGCAGCCGTCCGGTCAAGCAGTACGCCGAGGCGCTCTGGCCGGCTGTGGACCCGGCGAAGCTGGTGTTCCGGCTGTTCACCGACCCGGAGTTGCTGGCCGAGCACGCCGACGGGATCCTGACCGCTGAGGAGCAGGAGCTGCTGCAGTGGGACAAGGCGCCCCGGTCGGTCGGCGCGGCGAAGTGGTCCGTCGCCGATGCCACTCTGATCGACGAGGTCGCCGATCTGGTCGACCGTACGCCGTCACTCGGGCACGTGGTCCTGGACGAGGCGCAGGACCTGTCGGCGATGCAACTGCGGGCAGTCGGGCGTCGATGCTCGACCGGCTCGATGACTGTGCTCGGTGACATCGCGCAGGGCACCACACCGTGGGCGACACCGTCCTGGGACGAGGCGCTGGGGCACCTGGGCAAGACCGGCGCCCACACCGAGGAGCTGACCGCAGGCTTCCGCGTGCCCGGTCAAGTGATCGAGTACGCCGCCCGTCTGCTGCCGTCGATCGCCCCACACCTCACCCCGCCCACTGCAGTACGGCGCTCGCGCGGTGAGCTCGCCATCACGCGCGTACCCGACAGCCTGGTCGCGGCCGTGTCGACCGTCCACGAGGTGTCGTCGCGCCTCGGATCGATCGGCCTGATCGTCCCGGACGCCCTGGTCACGGCGACCCGGAAGGCCTTGCAGGACAAGGGGATCCCGTTCTCCGTGCTCGGTGACGAGGACGACGTCGACGCGCACCTGGACGTCGTACCGGCGTCACTGGCCAAGGGTCTGGAGTTCGACCACGTGGTCCTGGTCGAGCCGGCCAGCATCGTCGCCGGTGAGGCCGACGAGCGCACCGGGCTCCGCCGCCTCTACGTCTGCCTGACCCGTGCGGTCACGTCGCTTGCCGTACTGCACAGCGAGGACCTGCCCGCAGTCCTACAGACCGCCTGACCGCCGCACCGGCCGGAGCGCCCGGAACGGTGGCACCGGTCGACCCTCGACCCTGGCCTGTGCACAGGCCAGCCGCCAGCGGCCGTACCCGACGGTCGCGCGGACCCCGCGCAGCTGGTCGTCGTCGGGCTTGCCGTCGATCACTCGGGTGGCGGCGGCGTACGCAGCCTGGGCCGCCTGCAGATCCGTCGCGGCCTCCTCACCGAGGCCGTCCTTGGTCAGGCCGGCGGAGTCGAGCTCCGCACCGAACCGGGCGACCTCCTCCCGCGCCAGGGCTCTCCGCTCCTCCAGCGTGTCCGGCTGCGGGTCCTCCTCCGGCTCGGGCTCCTCCTCAGTCTCCTGACGCAACCGCCACCACCACACCGCCGCGCCGCCTCCCGCAAGCAGGCCCAGGGTGATCAGGAACGCCACCAACCAGCCCGGCACCCCACTGGACGACTTGGGTACGTCGAGCTGGTCCAGCACCCCGTTGAGCGTCCCGACCGGGTCGGACCGGCCGTGCTCGCGCAGCTCCTCGGCCAGCACGCCGTCGATCGGTGAGGTGACACCGACGGCCTTCGCCCAGGTGATCCGGTCGCCGAACACGACCAGGTAGATCCCGTCCGACGCCTGCTTGTAGGCGACCGTGTCCACGAACGCCTCCGCGGACATCTGCTTGTCCCGGCGCCCGTCGTCGAGCGCCTCCTCCGGCAGTACGGCGATCCGGATGGCCGGGTCGTAGTCCTCGACCCGCTCGGCCAGCTTGGCGGCCTCCTCGTCGGAGACGAGCACGCTCTGTGTCGGGTCGACGTACACCGGTGAGGTCTTCCAGCCCTCGACCACGGAGTTGGGGTCGCCGGCGCTCGTCATCGTCGAGGTGAGCAGCATCAGCGCGGCCAGGAAACGCATGCCGCTAAGCCTGCCTCAACGGGGGTGCCAGTCAGAAAACGGAGACTGTTGCAAGCCTCACTTTCGCCCTGGATCCGGTGATCCGGACGCGGACCGCGCTGGTCTCCACCGGCGTCTCCAGGGCCAGAATCCGGCGCTGGCCGACCGCGCCGAAGGTGGCCACCTGCTGCCAGCCTTCGCCGGTCCGCACCTCGACCACGCCGGCCTCGATCTGCTGGCCGTACCGGATGTCCTCGCCGAGCGACACCCTGCGCACAGTGGCCGGCTCGGGCAGTGTCAGCGTGAGCGCGCCGGTCCCCGGGTTCCGCCAGGAGGTGTCCGGGTTGCCGTCGATCGCCGCCTGCGGGATCACGCCGTCACCGGTCGCCCGTGCCTGGCGGGCGAGGTCGTCCGGCATGTCCGCGGCCAGCTGTGCCCGCCACTCGGCCAGTCTGGTCACGTCACGCTCGTCGAACCGGCCCTGACGGTCGGGCGGGATATTGAGCAGCAGCACCGAGTTCCGGCCGACCGACTTGTAGTAGATGTCGGTCAGCTGCGCGACCGTCTTCGGCTCCTGCTCGGGGTGGTGGAACCAGCCCTCGCGGATCGACACGTCCGACTCCGCCGGCCACCACGCCAGCTCGGTCGCACCCGCGTCCCGCCCGGCCAGCAGCGCCTTGCGGCTGCCCTGGTCGGCGGCGGCGTACCCGAGTGCGTACTCCGGAGCGCCGTTCGGCTTGGTGATCGTCGGTACGACGCTGTACTCGTCCGGGCGCGCCAGGCCGGACTCGTTGCCGACCCAGCGCACGTCCGGGCCGCTGACCGCGATCGTCGCTTGCGGCGCGAGCTCCCGAATCAGCGTGTACCAGCTGGGGAAGTCGTACGTCTCCACCTTGTCCGGCGGGATCCGGCCCTGCGCTCCGTCGAACCACACCTCGTCCACCGGGCCGTACTCGGTCAGCAGCTCGTACAGCTGGTTGAGCATGTAGGCGCCGTAGTCGGAGGCGGTCAGCGTGTACTGCGGTAGGTCCTGGCCGACCCGGTCGTCGTCCGGGACCAGGGTCGGGATGGTGCGTGGGGTGTGCGCGCTGCCGTTGGCGTAGACGCCGTCCAGGTACTGGTTCTCGTCTGCGGGCGACAGGTAGAAGCCGACCTTGACGCCGTACTTGCGCATCGACGTGACGAACGCCCGGACCACGTCGCCCTGGCCGTCCTGCCACGAGCTGGAGGCGACACTGTGCTTGCTGTAGCGGGACGGGTACAGCAGGAAGCCGTCATGGTGCTTCACGGTGAGGATGGCCAGCTTGAAGCCGGAGTCACGCAGGGTGCGGGCCCACTGGTCGGTGTCGAGACCGGTCGGCTGGAAGAGGTTCGGGTCCTCGTCGCCGTGGCCCCACTCCAGGCCGGTGAACGTGTTCACCCCGAAGTGCAGGAACGCCGTCTGCTCCATCCGCTGCCACGCGACCTGCCGGGCGTCCGGCCGCATCGCGGCAGCCTTGGCCACCAGCGAGGTGGCGCACTCCCCCTCCGCAACGGGCATCGTCCGGGCTAGGCTGAGCTTGCCGATTACACACGGGAGTGATTGCAGGGCCTGGGCGTCCACAGGCGGCTTACCCAGGAAGGTGCTGACACCGATGCCGTACGCCATACCGCGCGCACCGTCCAGCCAGCGCACTTGACCGTTGGCCTGGCTGGAGATTGTCCGGCTCACCGGGGTCCCGTTGACGAGTGCCGTCACGGTGTCGCCGTTCTCGATCGCCAGACCGAACCGGTGGTAGCGCACGCCTTCCTTGACCGCGGGTGCTCCGAGCTCGAGCGGAATGGACTCGCCGCCTGCCTTCAGCTCGATGTCCTTGGCGCCGACGACCAACTGGGCAAGTCCCAGCAGGTCGATCAGCACGACACCCGGGCGAAGCACATCCGGCGACACGACGGTCTCCGCCAGCACCCCGCCGTCCAGCTGAGATCCCTGCCAGCTGATGCCACCCTTGCCGGACAGCCGCAGCCGTCCGGGCTCGGTCACCACGCCGCCGGTGACCACCGGGACCGGATCGGCCTTCTCCCCCAGCGCCGGCTGGTAGTTGCCGTCGGCCCCGATCGCGCCCTCGAACCCGACCGCGACCTTGGACGTCGAGACCACCGGCTTCGCCAGCCGAAGGTCCGCCGGGTTGAAGGCGCCACTGAACGTCGCGAGCCGCACCTGCCGGATCGAGCCGTCGAGCCCGCGCTGCAGAGCGGACGGGTGCACCTCGTTGCCGATCCCGATGTCCGCACCGGCGTCCGGATGCCAGGTTGCGGTGCCGTCGGTGCTGACCGCGGCTGGCAACTGCTGCCCGTCGAGGAACGCATGCAAAGTTGCGCCGCCGCTGGTCACCTCGTAGGCGAGCGCGAGCACGTGCTGCTCTCCAGCGGACGGCACTGGCACGGTCTGTACGACGTCCCTCCACTCCCCACCACTCTCGACACTGAAGCCGTACTGCAGGTTCGTGCCGTTGTACCGGCCGAAGATCGCGCCGCCGATCGCGGTGATCGTGGCCAGCGAGCCTTGCGCCGCGTCCGGGGTGAAGGCCGTCTCGATCAGGAACGACCGCTGGACGTCGCCGCCGCTGAGCGCCGTACTCGGCTGGAAGCGGACGCCGTCGGCACCGCCGCCGAGGACGACACCACGGGCCGGGTCGAGAGACTCCGCGCCGGACCGGCGGGTGACCGTGCCACCCATCACCTCACCGGTCGCGGCCGTGTACGTGTTGCCGCTCGAGAACGATCCACCAAACGAGACGTCCAATACGTCGGGATCGGCCGCCTGGGCCTGGACAGTGGTCAACGCACTCGCCACCAGCGCAGCGGCGAGCAGGGCGACTGCGGCTCGCATGGCATCGTCCTCACTTCGCGTCGACGGTGATCTCGGCGGCGGTGCCGAACGGGTTCCCGCTCGCCTCGGACAGTTGCACCAGCCGCAGGTAGCGGGCGGTGGTCGCGGCGATCGGCACCCACTTGGCGTCCGGGCTGTTCGCGAACGTGCCCTTGGCCACCGGCTCGCCCCAGTTCGTCCCGTCGGTGCTCAGGTAGATCTCGTAGTCCGCGATCCGGCCGTTGGTCGCGTTCAGCCGGGTCTGGTACGTCACCGCGCAGACCGACTTCGCCGCGCCCAGGTCCAGCTGGATCTCGTGCGGTGGCGGCGGCTGCTTTGCGGACCACTCGGTGTGCCAGAACGTCGCCGGGTTCCCGTCGATCGCGTTCACCGCCCGGCCGTCCTCTCCGGCCGTCTCCTCGCTGTCGACGTACGTGACCGCCACCGGACTGCTCGCCTCCGGCACACAACTCAGCCGGACACCAGCCGTAGTCGCGAGCTGGTGCTCACGCCCTTGGACGTACGACGTGACTGCGCCGAGCGCGACCATGGACGCCGGGGCATCGGCGGGCGGGGTCGCGGTGAACGCCAGGTCCTTCGAGGCGCCCGGATCCAGCGCCGGCAAAGACTGCTTGCTCGGCGCAACGGTCCAGCCGGCGGGCACCGATGGCGTCACAGTGATACCCGTGGCGGTCGACTCGGTGTTGTTGGCGACGGTGACGGTCAGCGTCGCGGGAGTGCCCGGCGTGATCGTCTGGCGGTCGACGACGGCCGTCGACCGGATCACCGGGGTCAGGGTGAGTGGAGCCGGGCTGTGACCGTCCGGGAGCTGCTGGACCAGGCCGTTGCCGTCGAACGTCGCCACCATCCGGGTGATCGCGTTGACCAGCGTGATGCGGTCGCCCGACTTGGCGAGTTGCCAGCGTTGCAGGCGGTTCGTCGCGTCACAGGTCTGCGCGGTGATCGCCGTACCGGGCTCCAGTGGGGTGTTGAGGTAGCGGGTGCCGAGTCGGGATTCGGCGCACCGGCCGGACGCCAGGTTGGTCAGCGTGTAGTAGCCGTCGGAGGTCGGCTTCACGTCCCAGGCGGACTCCACTCCGCTCAGAGTGAGTTGCTCGCCTTCGCCGTCGGCGCCCAGGTACTCGCCGCCGGATGTCAACGAATAGGTGCCTGCTGCAACTGGTGTGCGGTCGACGTTGTCGAAGCCGGGCGCGCGTCCGACCGCGTCCGCGCGGGTGGCGAAGGTGGCGTAGTCCGGGTCCGGTTGCGGCGTGCCCCAGGTCGCCTGCGCGATGAAGCGCAGAGGCATCCGGACCTCGGCCTCGATCTCGTTCTCGGTGTTCCCGGAGCCGTTGTCCGGCCAGAGGGTGATCTTGGCGCCGGTGATCCCGGTGCGGTCGGCGATCGTCTCGCCGTCGAACTTCAGCGGCGACCAGCCCGACGAGTAGAGCTGCTGCGGGTTGGTCTTGAACCCGCCGCGCACGTTGTAGAGCGCGTAGGCGGCGTTCATCACCTTGCGGCCGTCGGCCAGCAGCGCAGTCGGCTTCACGCCGCTGCCCAGCCAGTGCTCGACGATGATGTCGCGGTCCAGCGGGACCGTGGCCGCGGTGGTGATCCCGTCGTTCCAGATCCGCAGCGTCTTGCCCTTGGCCTTCACGTACGCGTTGATCCGGTTGATGAAGTCGACAAATGCGTCCTGCGGCACGGCGTCCGGCCCGAACCTCTGCTGCGCGTAGGCGAGCAGCTGCGGGTAGCGGGCGTAGTCGGAGCCGAGCATGTACTCGTCCGCGCCCATGTGCCAGTACGGCGTCCGGAACACGCTCAGGTTCTCGTCGATGATGTCGGTGAGGAAGTCGAACGCCTCGGGCTTGGTGATGTCGAGCCGGCTGACCTGCTTCTGGCCGGAGCTGTCGGTCAGCTGCAGATCGGGCCGGTTGCGGATCCACGGCTCGATGTGACCGGGCGAGTTGACCTCCGGCACGATCGTCACGTGGTACTTGTCGGCCAGCCGTTGCAGGGCGGCGAGCTGCGGCTTGGTGTAGTAGCCCCACTCGACGGACTCGGGATGCGTGTCGCTCTTCACCTTCAGCTCGACCCACAGCTGGTTCAGCTTCAGGTACGCCGCATCCTTCACCAGCCGCTCGAACCACGCCATCGAGACGTTGATCAGGCAGGCGCAGACGCCGACGCCGCGTTCGGCGTACTCCGGTACGTCGACGACGCGGCCGGCCGGGATCGTCTCCGCCTTCAGGAGTTGAAGAACCGTGCGGGTGCCGTAGAACGCGCCGGCGTCGGTCTTCGCGGTGATGGCGACGGTCTTGCCGACGGTCAGCTCGTAGCCCTCAGGACCGAGGTCAGCCCGGGTCGGGTCGAGCCGCACGAGCAGATCTCCGGCACGACCTCCTGACGTACTGCGGACCACCGGGAGCAGGCGACCGGTCAGCTCCTTCGCGTCGGCGGCGAAGGTGGCGGCATCGTCGTGCACCGCCGTCTGGTGAGGCTCAACCAGGACGCGGCTCTGCCGGGTGAGCTCGAACGTGCCGGCGGCAGGCTGCCAACCGGTCAGGGCGGGGACGGTCTTCGGGGTGACGGGTTGGGCGGTCGCCGGGGTGCTGACCAGGCCTGCGGCAAGCAGGACCGTGCCCAGCACACCCGCGATCAGGCGGGACTTCATCGTCTGTCTCCTCGGGAGCGGCGAGTGCGGACGGAGTGTTTGGAGCTGATGTCTGCGGTGAGGTCGATCGCCGTACCGGCCCGGTCCGAGGTCAGCTGTGCGACCCGGATGTAGAGGCAGTCGGTGACGACGAGCTGGGAGTGCCGCGCGGCCAGACCACCGCTGCGGAACGACGTCTCGAGTACGGCGGTGGTCAGCACCTCGTCGACCACGCCGGCCAGCGGGGACCGCGGGTCACTGGTGATGCCGATCGTGGTCGCGCCGCGCTCCCGCGCCAGCTCGACGGGCTCGAGGACCTCGGCCGTCGTACCGGAGTGGGAGATCGCGACGACAGCGTCGGCGGCGGTGAGCAGGGCCGCGGAGGTGGCGGCGCCGTGGATCTCGGGCCAGGCCCGGACCTGTGCGCCGATCCGGAACAGCCGCATCTCGAGCTCGGCGGCGATGGTCGAGCTGCCGCCGACGCCGTACACGTCGATCCGCCGGGCCGCGGCGAGGGCGCGCGCGGCCCGGTCGAGGGCTTCCAGGTCGAGCTGGTCGACGGTCTGGGTGATGGCCCGGATGTCGGCGTTCGCGACCACCGTGGCGACCCGGGCGACCGAGTCGTCATCGGTGATCACCGGGCCGAGGTCCGTGCTCCAGCCAGGGATGGTCGCGCGGCCCAGCTGCGTCGCGACGGCGATCCGCAGCTGCTGGTGACTGGCCAGCCCGATCGCCTGCGCGAACCGGGTGACGCTCGCCTGGGAGACCCCGGCCCGCTCCGCCAGCGCCGCGGTGGACAGCTCGGCCACCAGCTCCGGCTCGGCGAGCACAGTGTCGGCGACCAGGCGAAGCGCACCGGTCAGCCGCGGCAACGTCGCCCGGACACGGTCGGCGATGTCAGCCGGCGGCTGCGGAGGGGCGGGGTCGCGCACGTGAATCATCCATTCACCGATCGGGCGGATCGGTGAAACACTGCGTCAGCGTGACAGCGCTGTCAAGACCTACTGGTCGGCAACAACGACGAGGGCTTCTTCTTCGTCCAGATGCTCGACCCGCTGGAGCGCCGGGTCACGCCGCAGGGTGACGAGCAGGCCGAGCACTGCGATGTCCAGTACGGCGGCGACCAGAGGCAGGTAGGTGATTCCGGCCAGCTGGATGACCAGGCCGCCGACGACTGCGGACAGGCCGGCGCCGAGGTAGATCGCCGACGCGTTCAGCGAGATCAGCAGGCCGCCACCCAACTCGAGCAGCAGGTTCTGGATCGGCGGGTTGAACGCCCAGGTGAACATGCCCCACAGGAACAGCGCTGTGGCCGCGCCGACCACGGTCGTGGCGGTCAGGTCGAGTGTTCCGACCATCACGATGCTGCCGATCAGGACGCCGTACAGGGTCCGGAGGCTGCCGAAGCGGTCGGTCGCCCGGCCGCCGAGCAGGTTGCCGAGGACGGCGCCCAGCCCGTAGACGAGCAGCAGGATGCCGACTGCGCTGCCGCCGAGGTGCACGGTCTGCTTGAGCAGCGGGACGACGTAGATGTAGACGCTGAACGCGGCGAGGACTCCGAGGACCGACATCGCCAGCACGGTCTGCACCCGGCGGTCGGTCACACCGGCGAATCGCTCGCGCAGACTGACCACGGGCGGCGCGGCCACCTTCGGCAGGGCGGCGCGCTCGGCGATGGCGACCAGTACGGCGACGACTGTGATCAGGGCGAAGACGCCCTTGTAGCCGAGGGTCGGGCCGAGCAGCGTGCCGGCGGGGACGCCGAGGACTAGCGCGAAGGTGAGGCCGCCGAAGACGATCGCGACTGCCCTACCTCGCTCCTCCGGTGGCAGCAGTCCGGTCGCGAACAAGGTCGCCGCCGGCGTGTAGACCGCGGCGCCGAAGGCGGCCACGACCCGGCCGACGATCAGCACGGGGTAGTTGGTGGCGACGGCAGCGATCAAGTTGCCCAGCGCGGCGAGCACGAGCGCGGCGATCAGCAGGGTACGGCGCTCCCAGCGGCCGGTCAGCGTGGACAGGATCGGGGCGCCGATGGCGTACGACAGGGAGAACGCGGTGGCGAGCTGACCCGCGGCCGTCAGTGAGACGTGCAGCTCGGAGCTGACGTCGGGCAGCACACCGGACACGACGTACGCGCTGGTGCCGACCGCGAACGCGCCGGCGCCGAGCAGGTAGATCCGTGCGGACATCGAGGACCTTCCGGACGAGGACGATTAGTTCGATGAAGATCGTACTACGAAGTTCATCGAAGTTCGACAGGCGTCGTATTATGGGGACATGACGAGGAAGGCGTTACCGCAGCCGGACCGGGAGGAGATCCGGGTCGAGTCGGTCCTGCAGGCGCTCGGCGAGCCCGTCCGCCTGCAGATCATCCGGGCCCTGGCCGACGCCCCCGAGGGCATCGCCTGCGGCGAGATCGAGCTGCCCGTCACCGCCTCCACCCGGGCCCACCACCTCCGCATCCTCCGCGAAGCCGGCGTCCTCACCACCCACACCGAAGGCACCCGCCGGATCAGCACCCTCCGCCGCGAAGACCTCGACACCCTCTACCCCGGCCTCCTCACCGGCATCCTCACCGCCCGCCAGTAGGCGCACCAACGGGCAACTGAGCGGCGCCTGCAAGGTCTCGGTGGGGAGATCGAGCGTTTGTCGTGGGGGTGTGGCTGGCAGACTGTTGCAGTGGTGGAGCTGCGTGCGAGGTGGGACCAGCTGGTGCCCGGCTCGGACCAGCTGGCTGACGAGCTGGTCGCCCGGTACGTCGACCGCAACCGCCGCGCCTACCGCGACTACTACCTCGACATCGTCCTCACCGCGCTGGACTCACTCGTCCAGCTCGCCACCGACCCCACCTCCGTGCGACTGGCCGCCTGGCTGCACCGCGCCGTCCACGAGCCCGGCGGCACCCCCGCCGAGGACGCCGAGGCCTCCGCCCGACTCGCCGAGGAGCTCCTCCCGCAGTACGGCGTACCACCCATCCGGATCGCCGAGGTAGCCCGCCTGATCCGCCTCACCGGCGACCTGGCCGCACCCCCACCTGACTCCTACGCACCACCCCGCCGCGACGCGAACGGCGACGTACTGCTCGACGCCGTCAACGCCATCCTCGCCGCCGACCCCAGCCGCTACGCCGTCCACACCGCAGAGGTACGGCGAGACGCCGCCGACCGCGGGTCCGCACTCGAGCACCGGTACGACGAGGTGCGCCAACTGCTCGACGGCCACCTCTACCGCACCCAACTGGCCCGCCAACGCCTCAGCCCGGTCGCACGCATCAACCTGGAGACTGAGCTGGCCAGCCTGGACAGTGAGCTCCCCGCACCCTGGCGTGGTTGGCAGCAAGCCGCACTCACCGCGACCGCCACCTTCTGCGCGATCGCCTCCGCCGTCGTCGCCATCGCCGCGTCCGGCGCCTCCTGGCAGGTTCCGGCGGCCGAGGACGCGATCGGCTGGCCGCCCGTCGTACTGGCCATCGCCGCCTTCTTCAGCGCACCAGTGCTGTTCCGCTGCGCCCGCAGCGCCACTCAGCGTGCCCTACTCATCGCAGGCGCCGTCGTAGCCACCGCAGTCACCGGACTGCTCATCGCCTGGGCGCAGATGCCCAGAGTCAACCCAGCAGTCGGCGTCGGCCTCCGCGTCCCCCTGCTCATCTCGGCCCTGCTCCTACTGCTCGCAGCCGGCGCATCCGCACTGGTCGGCTCACTCCTCCGCACCCGATCCGCGCGCTTCCTCCCGCCCAGGAACGTCGGCCAACAACTCGCCTGGCTGGTAATCCCAGTCGTGGTCGGACTGGCCCTGCTCCTGATCATCCAGCCGCTCGCTCGCAACTACGTGCTGAGCTCCAACGAGCGGGTCGAGGACACCGACCGCCCAGCCGGCAAGGCCACCGCCTCCACGCTGGACGGCACGGTGGCATGGATCAGCAAGTCAATGCTCGGCTCCGGCGCTGAGGAAGCGATCGGCACCCGCTACGGCATCGCCGTACCCAGGCAGTCCGGTGTGGTGGAGATGCTCGACGCGGCCACCGGCGTACTGCGCTGGCGCTACAGCCGGTCCGACTCCGACGAGAAGCCGGACATCGTGGCGACCGGGAACGGCGACTACGTGCTCGCCCAGTTCGCGGACGTCGGCTACCTGCTGCTCGACGCCAACACCGGCGAACGCAAGGCAGCCTGGCCGGGTCGGACCAGGGACCACGTCATCCAGCAGGCCGAGCCGCTGCTGACCGGCGAGCGCGTCGCCCGCGGCTCCGACAAGCTGCGCGGCGTCGACCCGGACGGCCGGGACCGGTGGACGTTCGAGCCCGGCCGCTGCACCGGGATCGGCGCGGTCGCCACCACCGACACCGTGGTCACCTTCCTCGGCCGCAGCTGCGGTGATGAGGACGACGAGATGGTCGGCCTCGACCTGAAGTCCGGCAAGAAGCTGTGGACCAAGCAGTCCGGTGACACGTACCGGCGGCCGGTCGTCGTGGCCGGTCTGGTGGTCGTGGCCGAGCCCGGCGGCGACTCCGACCTACCTGATGCGCTGACCGCGATCGACCCACGGACCGGTGAGACGAAGTGGCGGTGGTCGGTGCCACGGACGTGGGCCTGTCGCACGCTGATGAACGCAGCCGGCCGCTACCTGATCGTCGTGGACTGTCCAGCGACCCGGAAGCTGGAGAACGGCCAAACGCTGGTCACTGCGATCGACGCGAGCACCGGTGAGACCGCGTGGCAGACCGCCGCACCGGTCAACCCGCGCGCGAAGGTCACGGTCACCGCCGACGGCCGGGTGATCTCACTCAGCCGCGGCTCCGACGCCTGCTGGGCCAACGTGATCAGCCGCACCGGCTACCGCCAGGTCCGCCTCCCCACCGGCATCTCCTGCAGCCGCGACGTCCGTGCGATCGGCAACCTGGTCCTGACCTCTGGCGCCGACACCGTCATCGCGCTGCGTTGAGCTGCTCCTCCGCCGCGGCCAGCAGCTCGACCACCCGGGCGCCGAAGGCCACATCGACCGGGTGCGACTCGCCGGACTCGGCTGCGGCGACCAGCTCCTGCACGGCCAGCGCGAACGAGTCCACCGGGTCCGTGTCGCTCTCCGGCATGAGCGCCGTACCTGTCTGTCCCCAGATGCCGGTCTCGAAGTTGCTGCCGGCCGGCGGGGCGAAGAGGGACAGGCTGGCGGTGCTGGTGGCACCCGACTCGTGGACCACGACCAGGTGGACCAGATCGCCCTCGCCGCCGACAGCGGTCAGGTCGGTGATCGGGCCGAGCATCGCGGTCAGGTTGGACAGCGCGTGCGGACCGACGTCCCACAGCGCCCCACGCTGCTCGCGCCGCCAGGGCGAGTCCGTGAACGGGTTGCCCGGCTCGTCGAGCGCGGCCAGGATCCGCGACCAGCCGCCCTTCCACCCGCCCTTGGCCTGCACGTCGGCGAAGAACTTCCGGATCGGCGGCTCGAACCGGTGGGTGAAGAACACGACCGACGCGATCCCCTCGTCGGCGGCCTCGGCGGCCAGCGCCCGGGCGTCGTCGAGCGAGTCCGCGACCGGCTTGTCCAGCAGCAGGTGCTTGCCGATCGCGGCGGCCTCCAGCGCCATCGACGCCTGCACCTTCGGCGGTACGGCGAACGCGACCGCGTCGACGGACTCCAGTAACTCCGCGTAGTCGCCGTACGGCGTGACCTCGAGGTCGGCGGCGATCGCGGCGGTGTTGCCGGGGTCGCGGCCCCAGACGCCGACCAACTCGGCGTCCGCGGCGGCGCGCAGCCCGGGCCCGTGCGTCAGCTTCGCCCACGGGCCGGTGCCTACCAGGCCGAATCGCATCCGTCCTCCATCTCGTTGCCGGGCCACCTGATCGTCCTTACCAGCCGGTATAGATGTGACCTGGACCGCAGTTGCACCGGTGGGACTCGATGCCGGACGCACCCATCGCGGTGGTCAGGTGACGAGCCGATATCGCTTTGGCCACGAGACTATCCGTCAGCGCCGGATCGGTCGGTGCAGGCTCCCGCCGGGTGCGAGACTCCCAGCCATGGACCTGCGCGACCAGTGGAATCGCCTGCTGCCGCACGCGCAGCCGTTGGGCGACGACCTGCTGGCTCGTTACGCAGAGCAACATCGCCACTATCACGACCAGCGGCACCTGACCGAGGTGCTGACCACCATCGACGAGCTCGCCGACCAGGCCGACGACGCCGACACGGTCCGGCTGGCCGCCTGGTTCCACGACGCGATCTACGACCCGAAGGCCGACCCCGGCGAGAACGAGGAGGTCTCGGCCCAGCTGGCCGAGCTCGAGCTCGCCGCGTACGGCGTCGACGCCGAGCGGGTCGAGGAGATCGGCCGGCTGGTCCGGCTGACCGCCAAGCACGACTGCGAGCCGGACGACGCGAACGGCGCGGTGCTGTGCGACGCCGACCTGCGCATCCTCGGCATGCCCCCCGAGCGGTACGACGAGTACGCCGAGGGCATCCGGCAGGAGTACGCGCACATCGGCGACCGGGACTTCGCCCGCGGCCGGATGTCGTTCCTGCAAGGCCTGGCCGAGACCCGGCTGTACGCGACCCAGCGCGGCCACGACGCGTGGGAACAGGCAGCCCGGGACAACCTCACCCGGGAGGTCGAGTCCTGGGTCCCTGAGGCGGCCCGGCCGATCGGCGGGCTGATCCCGATCGTTTACCTCGGCGCGGCCCTCGGTGCGGTCGTGGCTGCGTCCGTCCTGCTCGGCCGTGGTCTCGGCGCGGCGGCGAAGTGGCCGGCCGACCCGGACCAGGTCACCGGCTTCCCGGTCTGGGCCCCCATCGCCGGTACGGCGTTGTCTGCCGGCCTGACGTGTGCATGGTTCCGCCGGGCGCAGCCGCGACTCGTGAGCATCCCCGCGCTGACCTTCGCAGTGGTCGGTGTGATCGCGGTCGGCCTGTGCTGGTGGCGCTGGCCGGCTGCACAGCCCGGTGCGGCGATGTCGGAGCGCTGGCCCTACCTGCTGCTCGCCTCCGTCTCGCTAGTGCTCGCCGGCGCGCTCTTGGCGTTGGCTCGGCGACTGCGGCTGGCACCGGCGTACGCACAAGCACCACCGCGCCTGCTGGGCCTCGCTGTGACCGTGGTGTGCGGGTCACTGCTGGCGTGGATCGTGGTGTCCGCCGGTGAGCCGTTCGTGCAGGCCCGGCTGGAGACGGCCAACACGGTCAGCACCACTACGACCACCAAGCCCGAGCAGCAGCCTGTTCAGCTCGACGGCGCCCTCGCCTGGAGCCGCGAGGTGCCGGCCACCGGTGCCATCGCCGGTACGGCGGGTGGCGTCGCCGAACTGCGTCCGGACGGCGTGGTGATGTCCGACGCGAACACCGGCCAGATCCGGTGGCGGTACTCCCGCGCCGACGTCGACGACGCGGCCTCCAGCGGTTCGCGGGGCCTCCTGGTCTCCAGCGACGGCCGCACACTGGCCGCACACCTTCCGTACGGCGGCACCCGTGCACCGAGTGGGATCGACCTGCCGACGTACGCCGTACTGGATGCGGTGAGCGGGAAGGTGCTCACCGAGGTGCACACCGACGGCACGGCACTCGCGGTCGACGCGGACCAGTTGCTGGTGGCGGAGGACAACTACGTCGTGGCGCATGGCGTGAGCAGCCCGACGCATTGGCGGACCCAACTGCGCTGCGGCGTGACGCAGGGCGAGCTGATGGGCGACCAGGCAGTGGTCGTCGATGCGTGTGGGGGCAACAGTGCCGTCGTACGCGGTCTGGACATGAAGAACGGCGACCAGCGGTGGGAGGTCGACCTGGGGACTCGGTTCGACCTGAGCGCCGAGCTGGACCCGGCCACGTGGGTCGGTGACCTGGTCGCCGTACCTGACACTCGCGAGGTCTCCGGCCTGATCTGGACCGGCGCTGCGGGCGGCACGCTGAACCAGTGGGCCGTCGACGTGGGTGAGGGCCGCATCATCTGGACGACGCCGGTGCCTGGCACACCGCGGCCGCGACTCGGGTCGGCGTCGTGCGACGCTCAGCTCGCCGCTACGCCGGCGTCGCTGGTGCTGGTGACGTGCCGGAACGCGACCGATCCCGGTCAGCCGCAGACGTACGACGTGTCCGCGGTGAGCCCGGCGGACGGAACGCCGCAGTGGCACCACCTGCTGGAGGTGCCGCCGAAGCTGCAGCAGCCCGAGTACCCGCGGGACGGCTTCGGCCTGCTGCCGGACGGTCGCGTGGTGACGCTGATGCCGCTGACCAACGGCAGTTGCTCCCCGGTGATGATCGGCACCACCGGCATCCAGCCTCGCCCCATCCTCGCCGGCCCCACCGCCGAATCGGTCGCCCAGTCCGAAGCGGTCACCTGCAACAAACCCGCCGTCACGGTCGCCGGCGCCCGCCCCATCTTCTCCGACGGCACCCGCCTCTTCGCCCTCAACTGAGGCCCCGCCTCCCCTCCTTCCTCGCTTCTTTCCTCCCGCGCAGCGCGGGAATTCTGTTGCCCGGGGCAGCGTTCCTTTCTAACGTGATGCACATGTTCCGCGTGGTTCTCGAGCACGACCTGTCAGGCACCGGCCTGACGGGCGCTCCCACGTGGGCTGCGTCAGTCGATTCAGCGACGTGCACCGGCGCGCGAAGCCGACCCTTCTCCTGCTGACAGGACCCGCGGAGGAGGGTGGCGCGCTCACCGGCCCCCTCCCGTGCGGTGACAGCGCTGCGGAGGCCGAGCCGGGGGTCCTGGCTCAACGAATCTTCTGACAGCAAAGGGAAATCTTCATGGCCAAGAGCCAGTTCGTGCGGACCAAGCCGCACCTCAACATCGGCACGATGGGTCACGTCGACCACGGCAAGACCACCCTGACCGCCGCCATCACCAAGGTGCTCGCCGAGCGCGACCCGGGCGTCAACCGCTTCGTCGCGTTCGACGGGATCGACCGGGCGCCGGAGGAGGTCGCGCGCGGGATCACCATCAACATCTCGCACGTCGAGTACGAGACCGCCACCCGGCACTACGCGCACGTCGACATGCCCGGGCACGCCGACTACGTGAAGAACATGATCACCGGCGCCGCCCAGGTGGACGCCGCGATCCTGGTCGTGTCGGCACAGGACGGCGCCATGCCGCAGACGCGGGAGCACGTGCTGCTCGCGCGCCGGGTCGGTGTTCCGTACCTGGTGGTCGCGCTGAACAAGGCGGACACCGTCGACGACCCCGAGCTGCTCGACCTGGTCGAGCTGGAGGTCCGTGAGCTCCTGTCGGAGTACGGCTTCCCGGGCGACGACCTACCCGTCGTGCGCGTCTCCGGACTGCGCGCGCTCGAGGGCGACCCGCAGTGGACCGGCGCGATCGGCGAGCTGCTGGACGCGGTCGACTCCTACGTGCCGACCCCGGACCGTGAGCTGGGAGAGCCGTTCCTGATGCCGATCGAGAACGTGCTCACCATCAGCGGCCGCGGCACCGTGGTCACCGGAGCGGTCGAGCGCGGTTCGCTGAAGGTCGGCGACACGGTCGAGGTGGTCGGCCTCGGCCCGACAGTCACCAGTACGGCGATCGGGCTCGAGACGTTCGGGAAGTCGCTGGAGTCCGCGGAGGCGGGCGACAACGCGGCCGTGCTGCTGCGTGGCATCAAGCGCGACGAGGTCCGTCGCGGCCAGGTCGTGGCACTGCCGGGCAGCGTGCAACCGCACCGCAAGTTCCGCGCGCAACTGCACGCGTTGTCCACCTCCGAAGGCGGCCGTCACAGCCCCTTCGGCCCGGACTACCGCCCGCAGTTCTACTTCCGCACCACGGACGTCGACGGCGGCATCGACCTGGGCGACATCACCCTGGTCATGCCCGGCGACACCGTCGACCTCACCGTAGAACTGTCGAAGCCGATCGCCATGAACACCGGCCTGGGCTTCGCCGTCCGTGAAGGCGGCCACACCGTAGCCGCCGGCACGGTGACCGAGCTGCTCGACTGACCAACGGCCCTCAGTTGCCGCAAGCAACTGAGGGCCGTGTCACGTGCGTTTGCGGTGGCGGAGGCCGGCGGCTGTCAGGCGGCGGACCAGTTCTCGGCTGGAGACTGGGGTGGCGCCGGCGGCTATGAGAGATTCGTAGCGGTCGCTGGGGACGTCGTAGTGGTCGCGGTCGAAGCCTCGGGCGGGGATGCCGGCGGCGCGGGCGAAGGCGTGCAGCTCGTCGAAGGACTCGTCGCTGACCAGGTGGGACCAGACTCTGTTCCAGGCGGGCCAGGCCGGTGGGTCGATGAGGATCATCCGCGCGAGTCCTGCGCGTCGAGCAGGTTGCGCCAGGCGCGCACGAAGCGCGAGTTCACGTACGCCTTCGTCCACGAGCCGTCCTGCCGCACAGACGAGCCGACATGAAAGCGCCGTACGCCGCTCTGGTACAGCCATGGCACGTGCTCCGGCTGCAACGAGCCGCCGGCCATCATCACCTTCGCCACCGCGGGCTCCTCGTTGGCCAGCTTGCACAGGTCATCCAGCCCGTGTCCGACCCCGAGCGACGACCCGGCAGTCAGGACGCAGTCCAGTCCCGGCAGCGTCCGCAGCGCACGCCAAGCCGGACGTTGCACCAGTACGGCGTCGATCGCGCGATGAAACGTCCACGGCGTCTCCGCGAACGTGCTCGCCAGCGCCGCCGTCGACTCGACGTCCACCTCGTTGTCCGGGGTCAGGAAGCCGAACACGAACCCGTCCACCCCCGCCGACAGGTAGGACTGCGCCATCGCGGTCAGCCGGTTGAGCTCGGCGCCGTTCGTCGTGAACGAGTCGGACAGCCGCAGCATCACCCGGAGCGGCAGATCGGTCGACCGCCGGATCGCGCTGACCGTCGACACCGACGGCGACAGCCCGTCGGCCTCCATCGCCGCGCACAGCTCCAGCCGGTCCGCCCCACCCTCTTGCGCCGCCTCCGCATCCGCCGGATGCAGCGCGATGACCTCCAGCAACGACCCCATGCGCGCAATCATCCCAGGTGCCCGCCCGGCAGACCGCAGTACGGCGGACGCCGGAAATAGGTGTTGCACTCCCCAGCAGTCTTCTGTATCGTTTTTCTAGAACGATTTAGAAGAACGATCCAGAAGACTGCCCCGACAAGCGGCAGCCCCGGCGGAAGGAGACGAGAGATGGCAGGCGTCACGCTCAAGACCGTGGCTCAGGCCGTCGGCGTGTCCCCGTCGACCGTCTCCAACGCCTACAACAAGCCCGACCAGCTGTCCGCCGCGCTCCGCGAGCGGATCCTGGCCACCGCCCACGAGCTCGGCTACGCCGGTCCGGACGCGTCCGCACGGGCGCTCCGCAGCGGCAAGGCCGGCGCCATCGGGGTGCTGTTCACCGACAAGCTGGCGTACGCGTTCTCGGACCCGTACGCGGTCGGCTTCCTGGCCGGACTGGCCGAGGTCGCCGAGGAGTTCAGCACCAGCCTGCTGCTGATGCCGCTCAGCTCGGCCGACCTCGTCGGTGGCAGCAACGCGGTGCAGCAGGCCGCGATCGACGCGGCAGCCATCTTCTGCGTGCCGAGCGGCCACCCCGCGGTGGACATCCTGCACGCGCGCGGAATCCCGGCGGTCTCGACCGATCGCGGCGACCACCCGGACCTGTCCTGGGTCGCGATCGACGAGGTCGAAGCGGCCGCGAAGCTGGGCCAGCACCTGGCCCGGCTGGGTCACCGCGACGTCGTCGTACTGGTCGACGACAAGGGTGAGCAGGCCGGTGACACCGCGGTCGACGTGGACTTCGACGAGATCGGCTGCACCGACTGCGAGCTGCGGATCCAGGGCCTGCAGAAGGGTATGCCGGACGCCCGGCTGCGGCTGATATCCGGCGGTCACAACGCTTTCGCCTCCGGCCTGAAGGGCGCCGAGTTCGTGCTCGACTCCCAGGACCGGCCGACCGCGATCGTCGGGCTGAGCGACGTACAGGCGCTCGGCGCGATGGAGGCGATGAGGGTCCGCGGGCTGACGCCCGGCCGGGACCTGACCGTGGTCGGCTTCGACGACATCCCGGCCGCCGAGCCGGCCGGGCTGACCACGATCCGCCAGCCGATCCGGGACAAGGGCCGCGCCGTCGGCCGGATCCTGCTCGACCCGGCGACCACCGAACGGCAGGTGCTGATGCCCACCCAGCTGATCGTCCGATCCAGCAGCGGGCCGGCGCCACGTAGCTAACAACCACACAGCAACACCTGGGGCCCGCAGCGGGTTCCCGGGCCGATCCCCCACGATCTCCGACGGCCGCCCGGCCGCCGGCCGACCGAACACGCTCTCAGGAAGGGAGCAGCATCATGACGTACTTCATCGCCGCCAACACCGCTGTCGAAAACGCTCGCAACCTGGCGCAGTCGGCTCTTCCGAACGCTCCGCAGCAGCCGTACGACGAGCCGGCCCCGCGCCGGACCCTCGCAGTCCGCGCCCGGATCAGCGCCGTACTGCGGACCGCCGCCGAACGCGAGCTCCGGCTGGCCAACCGGATCGACCCGGCCTGCACGGCAAACTGACCCACCGCACTCGAGGGGATATCCCCGCCGACACAGCCTTCTCCCCTGGTATACGAGGGGAGAAGGCTGCACTCGGGGGGATATCCCCTCGAGCGACGCGGGTGGGCGGCGTGGGGTTTTGTCGGTACGGCGTGGCACTCTGAAGGGCGATGAACGAGCCCGGGGTGTTGCTGACCGCCCGCGCCATGGTGCTGCACGACCTGGCTGCGCGGGGATTCGACGATGCGGTGATGGTGTCGGTACTCGAGGACGCGGTGGCCGGCCGGCAGTGGTGGCTGGACCAGTGGCCGGACGGCGCGGAGCACATCGCCGGGCTGGTCGCGCAGGACGTCCAGGACCGGCTGGTCGACTCCGGCATCCGCTGGCCGCGCTGCACCGCGTGCGACGACCTGAACGACCACGAGCTCCGGATCGAGCCCGAGCTCGGCCCGGACCCGCACTGGGTCTGTGAACGCGCCGGCATCACGGTGGCACCCCTGGGGCGCCTCACGTAGCGGTCAGGGCAATACCTGATTGCCCTACATGTAGCCAGACTACTATTGTCGGTCTACATGAAGTCCCTTGCCGCCCTCAGACTGGTCGCCGCGACCCACGCGATCGCGATCTGCCTGCAGCCGATCCTGGCCGGCGTCTACCTGAACGGCTCCGGCGGAGCGATCCGGATCCATGAGCCACTCGGCCTGGCTCTCACCTTCACCGGCCTCTTCCAGTTGCTCGTAGCAACAATCTGGTGGCGGTCCGGCGGCCGGATCGTCGCCCCAGCCGTCTCCCTGCTGATCACGGTCGGCGAGGGCTTCCAGGTCGGCATGGGCTACAGCCGCGACCTGGCCCTGCACCTCCCGCTCGGCATCACCCTGGTGGGTGCCGTGGTCGGCTTCGCGTTCTGGACGCGTCGCCAGCAGGCAGGCGCCGCATGACCGCGACGGCGACAGCCACGGAACCGAAGGTACGGCGGCCACGCGCCACCCTGTGGACCCTGCGGATCGTCCTGCTGCTGCACGCAGGCCTGGTCGTGGCGCAGCCGATCCTCGCCGGCTACTTCCTGTCCGGCGAGGTCGACGCGATGAGCGCACACGGCCCGATCGGGTCGACGCTGTGGATGGTCTCGATGATCCAGTTCGTCGCCGCGCTCCTTTACTGGCTGGCCGGCGGCGGCCGGATCTGGCCGCTGCTGCTGACCGTCGTGCTGTTCTTCGCCGAGTTCGCCCAGCTGACCTTCGGCTACCTGCAGAACTTCGCCGTCCACGTCCCGCTCGGCACGGCGATCGTCGTCACCGTCGTGTGGATGACCGTCTGGTCGTTCCGTCCCGCCGCTCGCCGAAGCCGAAAGGAGCCCACCCGATGAAGCTGTCCCGCCGCGGTTTCCTTGCCGCTGCCGGCGCCGTCTCCCTGACCAGTTGCGGCCTCGACCCATCGCCGTCACAGGCCGGCGAGCTCCTGCGCAGCCAGGCCAAACTCCCAGAGCCGTTCCAGGTCCCGCTCCCGATCCCTCCGGTCAAGAAACCGATCCGTACCGAGGCCGGCGTCGACTACTACCGCGTCGTACAACGCAAGGCCGGTCTGGAGATCCTCCCCGGCCTCAAGACCGAGATTCTCGGGTACGACGGCCTGCTGCCAGGACCAACGTTCGACGTTCGGAGCGGCAGGACCACCGTGATCGAGCAGGTCAACCAGCTCGACGTGCCGACCGCCGTACACCTGCACGGCGGACACACACCCGCTGCGAGTGATGGCTGGCCGTTGGACCTGCTCATGCCGCCAGGCGATCATCAAGGGCACGCCGGTCACCACAACATGACCGGCGGCGATGTGAAGACCGGCAGTCGCATCTACACGTATCCGAACACGCAGCGCGCCGCGACCCTCTGGTACCACGACCACCGGATGGACTACACCGCTCCACAGGTCTATCGCGGCCTGTTCGGCTTCCACCTCGTCCGGGACGACGAGGAGGACCGTCTGCCTTTGCCTGCGGGCGATCGCGAGATCCCGCTCGTCATCGCGGACCGCGCGTTCGCCGAGGACGGTTCGTTCTTGTACCCCGCGGCGAAGGACCGTCCCGGTGTCGAGTCGGCGTACATGGAAGGTGTCGTCGCCGACGTCACCCTGGTCAACGGCGCGCCCTGGCCGGTGCACGAGGTGGACGCGGTCCGCTACCGCTTCCGGATTCTCAACGCGGCCAACGCGCGCCGCTACGAGCTCGCCTTCGACAAGGGGCCGGCGAAGTTCGTCCAGATCGGCAGTGACGGCGGACTGCTCGACGCGCCGATCGAGCACGACACCCTGGTGATCGCGCCGGCCGAGCGCTTCGACGTGATCGTGGACTTCTCGGCGTACCAGCCTGGTGACGAGGTCACGATCGTCAACAAGCTGGACGGCAACGCGAACGTCCTGCGTTTCAAGGTCGCCCGGAAGGCCACCGACGACAGCAGCATCCCGGCCAAGCTCTCGTCGTACGGCCTGCTGCCCAAGCCGGCCGGGATCGTCAAGCGGAAGTGGAAGTTCAGCCGAGGCGACGCCGGTGGGCACAAGGGCTGGACGATCAACGGGAAGGCGTTCGATCCGGTGGTGATGCAGGCTCAGGTCAAGCTGGACCAGTACGAGATCTGGACCTTCGTCACCGATGTCCACCACCCGGTGCATGTCCACCTCGCGCCGTTCCAGGTGCTGAGTCGCGGCGGCGGCAAGCGGGGTGCGTACGACGCCGGCTGGAAGGACACCGTGGACATCCGGCCGGCCGAGGTGGTCGACGTACTGGTCAAGTTCACCGCTCACAAGGGCAAGTACCTGATCCACTGCCACAACCTCGAGCACGAGGATATGGCGATGATGGCGGGGTTCGAGACGGTCTAGGTACGGCGCAGGACGCGCAAGCTCAGCGCGAACAGCCAGGCCCAGCCGATCGTCACAGACAGCCGCTGGAAGAGGCCGGCCGTGTCGACCAGGGACTGGTTCTGGTCGAAGCCGGCGCCGGCCAGCACGAACATCACGGCGAAGGCGGTTGCGCTAAGCAACGAATAGAGGCGCCACTTCCAGCCTTGGCCGCCGGAGAGCACGACCTGTGCGGCTGCGAGGGCGACGAACGCGGGCAGCGAGAAGCCGTCGTGGAGTGCGCCGATCGTGGTGTACTCCGAGGCGTTCGGCGTGCCCACGGGGAATCCGCTCACGGGGTCGGTCACGAAGACGCCGGCGCCGACCAGGCCGACGCCCCAGATGCCGATCAGCACCGCGCCGGCGCGCAGGCCGGATCGCCAGAGACCCACGGCGAACGCGATGGTTAGCAAACCGCAGACCAGGAAGTTGGCGGTCTGCACCCAGCCGTGATCGCCGAGCGCCAACGAGCTGACCGGGTGGCGCATGGGGTCGTACCCGGAACCCTTCAACCACCCCTGGATCAGGAAAGCGACGACGAAGAGCGGGCCCGCGAGCAATCCGCAGGAGACGAGGCGGCGGGTCGTCGGAACCCGAGCGGTCGCCTTGACCGCCGCCGCTGAGCTGCCTGGGCCGACCATCAGCGGACGCCTTCGGCCAAGGCTTCGGCGGCGCGGGCGCGGAGGGCGGCGCGGTCCACGTTTGCGGTTTGCAAGGCTCGGGCGACTCGGCTTCGGTCGGAATCGAGGATGCCGACCAGGATCCGGACCGATCCGATCCGGGTGCCACCGACTCGGGGCTCGGCGTCCAGAGCCCGCTTGAGCAGCAGCCGCACCGACTCACCGATCTGCGGATCCCGGCTGTGGTCAGGCGTTGCCTCCGGCAACAGCCCGATCCGGACCGCGATCCCGGCGATCGCCAGGCTGTGCTCCCACTCGCGATCCAGGGCCGCCCGGATCCCGTCCTCGGTGAGCCCCGCTTCGGACAGCAGCCGGGCGGCCGGGTTGTTCTCCATCGCGGCCAGCGCGAGCAGCACGTGCTCGGCCTCGATGGTCCGGGATCCGTCCCGGCGGGCGACCTCGCGCGCACCACGCACCAGGATGGTGCGAACGTCCTTCGCGTCGGACGACATCAGCGCCTCCTCAGGGCGACACCCGCGGCGATCAGCCGCTTGGCGTGCTTCTTGTGAACGGCCTGCCGGGTGACCCCCAGCACCTCGGCCACGTCGGACCAGCTCCAGCCGGCCCGCATCGCCTGCTCCACCTGGCTGTCCTCCAGCCGGTCGGCCAGCCGGCGCAACGCCACCACCGCGGCCAGGCCGGCCGCGGGGTCCTCGGGATCCACCAACTCGGTCATGTAAGCAACTTAAGTTGACAGCCAGCGGTTGTCAACCAAAGTTGCTAAACCCTGCCCTTGACTACGGGCAGAGGACCTCCCTATATTCAACACATCAGTTGATCAAGGAAATGGTTGATAAAGATGCCGGTTGACGACGACCAGCTCGACAAGGCCTTCGCCGCGCTCGGCGACCCGGTCCGGCGAGCGATGATCGCGCGGCTGTCCCGCGGCCCGGCCACCGTGAACGAGCTGGCCGAACCGTTTCCGATCACCAAGCAGGCGGTGTCGCGGCACATCCAGGTGCTGGAGACCGCCGGGCTGATCACCCGGACCCGGGACGGCCAGCGCCGTCCGTGTCACCTGGTGCCGGCCGCCCTCGAGGCCCTGACGAGCTGGATCGACGAGTACCGGCTGGAGACCGAGCGCCGGTTCCGGCGGCTGGACGCAGTCCTCAAGACCGTTCAAGAGCAGGACAAGTGAAGGAGCAGGAGACATGAGCGCCACCACCATCAACACCCCGGCCGGCACCCCGTTCGTGGAGGTGACCCGCGAGTTCGCCGCCACCCCGGCGCAGCTGTTCAAGGTCATGACGGACCCGGAGCTGGTCACCGAGTGGCTGGGCCCGCGCGGCCTGGAGATGACCGTCGACCGGTACGACGTCCGCCCGGGTGGCAGCTACCGGTACATCCACAAGGACGAGTCCGGTGAGTACGCGTTCCGCGGCGTCTACCACACCGTCGAGCAGGACAAGCTCGTCATCCAGACCTTCGAGTGGGAAGGCGCCCCGGGCGAGGTGTGCCTGGAGAAGGCGACCTACGAGCCGACGGAGACCGGCGTCCGGCTGCACACCCGGTCGGTGTTCCCCTCGGTGGAGGCCCGCGACCAGACCATCGAGCACGGCATGGAGGTCGGCCTCCGCGACTCGATGGACCGGCTGGCCGAGCTCGTCGCGAAGGAGGGCTGACCATGAGCCAGGTCGTCGTCGACATCTCGGTGTCCCTGGACGGTTACGTCACCGGGCCGAACGTCAGCCTCGACAACGGGCTCGGCGACGGCGGCGAGGCGCTGCACGAGTGGGTCTTCAACGGCACCGCCGAGGACCGCAACGTACTAGACGAAGCCTTCGCGGCCACCGGTTCGGTCATCCAGGGCCGGAACCTGTTCGACATCATCGACGGTCCGCACGGCTGGAACGACGAGATGGGGTACGGCGCCAAGCCGACCGGCGAGGTGAATCCGCCGATCTTCGTGGTCACCCACTCGGCGCCGGAGAAGACCCGGCTGGGCGAACGGTTCCGCTTCGTCGGTTCCGTCGAGGACGCCGTCGCCCAGGCCCGGGAGGCCGCCGGCGACAAGGACGTCTACGTGATGGGTGGCGGGCAGATCTGCCACCAGGCGCTGGCCGCCGGACTGGCCGACGTACTGCGGTTGCACATCGCACCCGTCGTACTGGGTGCCGGGACCCGGTTGTTCCCGGCCGACGCGGCGCCGACGTACTCGCTGGACCTGATCGAGATGGTCTCCACGCCGGCCGCGCAGCATCTCACCTACCGAGTCAAGAAGGAGAACGTGTCATGGGCAACGTCATAGCCTCCGCCGTCGTCTCCCTCGACGGTTTCGTCGCGGATCCCGAGGACGGGGTCGGCGCACTGTTCGACTGGTACTACAACGGCCCCGTCGAGATCTACGGCACCGACCCCGGGCGTGCGTTCCACGTCAGCCAGGCGAGCGCCGACTACCTCAACACGATCTGGCCGAACACCCGGGTCTGCGTGATCGGGCGCAGGCTGTTCGACATCACCAACGGCTGGAACGGCGTCCCCGCGGTCGGCGACCACGTTGTCGTCGTCACCCACGAAGCGCCCACCGACTGGCCGTTCCCGGACGCGCCGTACACGTTCGTCAGCGGGATCGAGGACGCGATCGCGAAGGCCAAGGAGATCGCCGGGGACGGCAACGTCGCGCTGACCGGCGGCAACCTGACCGGCCAGGCGCTGGCGGCCGGGCTGGTCGACGAGATCGCCTACAACATCGCCCCGGTGGTGTTCGGCAGCGGCGTGAAGTTCTTCGGCGACTACGTCGGCGAGCACGTCCTGCTGGACAACCCGAAGGTCGTCGAGGGCGACAGGGTCACCCACCTGCACTACCGCGTCAGCAAAGGGTGATCCGCGATGACGGTCCGCGAGCCCGGCGCCACCTCGGTGAAGCCGGCGTCCTGGACCACGGGGAGTCCGCTCCTCGAGAGTTCCTGCCAGTGCTCAGGGGTGGCGGTGCGCACCGCCAACGCGAAGTCCGCCGCCACCCACTCCTTCCTTCCCCTGGCTGACAGCGCCCACCAGGCCAGGTGCGCCGCGTGGCCGCACTGGGCCGCAGCCTTCCCGCTGGACATCTCCAGCCCCGGGTTGATCCACAGCACCGGCAATCCCGGCTCGACCGCCGGCAACTCCTCCGGGTCCTCGAAGTCGGTGCCCGTCACCTGCAGCTTCGCGAGATCCTTCGGTACGTCGTCCAGCGGCACCGGCGGGAACACCCGGACCTCCGCGCCCGACCCGTGCATCGTGATCCCCGGCAGCGCCTCGGCACGACGCCATTCCGCCCCGCGCGCCCGCCGTACGACCTTCCGGATCCGGTCGTCCTGCCAGGCATGCATCGCCTCGGCCCACTCCCCCTCGCCGACCGACCGCTCGTCGGCAAGAATCGCCAGCACCGCCCGCGCCGCCGTCTCCAGCGCATCCGTCTGCCCCGGCCGCGCATTCTTCTCGACTCGCACCACGAGAGTGAGCACCTGTTCCACGCCGCGAGTCTGCCAGGGCGGTAAGTTGGCGGCATGCAGCAGTACCTGGATCTTCTTCGGCACGTGCTGGACAACGGGGTCGAGAAGGGCGACCGGACCGGGACGGGCACCCTGAGTGTCTTCGGGTACCAGTCGCGTTACGACCTCCGCGCGGGCTTTCCCGCGGTGACGACGAAGAAGCTGCACCTGCGGTCGGTGATCGGGGAGCTGATCTGGTTCCTCAGCGGCTCGACCAACATCAAGTGGCTGCACGAGAACAACATCTCGATCTGGGACGAGTGGGCCGACGCCGACGGCGAGCTCGGCCCGGTCTACGGCTACCAGTGGCGGTCCTGGCCGACCCCGGACGGCCGGCACGTGGACCAGATCGCGGGCGTGATCGAGTCGATCAAGAACAACCCCGACTCCCGCCGGCACATCGTGAACGCCTGGAACGTGGCGGACGTGGACGACATGGCGCTGCCGCCGTGCCACACGATGTTCCAGTTCTACGTCGCCGACGGGCGGCTGTCCTGCCAGCTGTACCAGCGGTCCGCGGACATCTTCCTCGGGGTCCCGTTCAACATCGCGTCGTACGCGCTGCTGACCCACATGGTGGCGCAGCAGACCGGGCTCGAGGCCGGCGACTTCGTCCACACCCTCGGCGACGCGCACCTGTACCTGAACCATCTGGACCAGGCCCGGCTGCAGCTCACCCGCGAGCCCCGGCCGCTGCCGACCCTGAAGCTGAACCAGCGGGACGCGATCGACGGCTACGAGATCGCCGACGTCGAGCTGGTCGGCTACGACCCGCACCCCGGGATCAAGGCGCCCATCGCGGTATGACCGAGCGAAGCGAGGGCATCATCAAGCACAGTCCGCGTCGTGCCTCATCCACGCCCGGAGCGAAGCGAGGACGTGGATGAGCTTCATCCTGATCGCCGCGGTCGGCGCCAACGGCGTGATCGGGCGGGACAACGACCTGCCGTGGCGGATCCGTGCGGACCTGCAGCACTTCAAGGCGTTGACGCTCGGCCACACGCTGGTGATGGGCCGCAAGACGTACGACTCGATCGGCCGCCCGCTGCCGGGCCGCCGTACCGTCGTCGTCACCCGTCAGCTCGACTGGACCGCTGAGGGCGTCGACATCGTCCACACCCTCGAAGAGGCGCTCAAGTACGACGGTGACCTCTATGTCGCCGGTGGTGGTGAGATCTACCGCCAGGCCCTCCCGTACGCCGACCGCCTCGAGCTCACCGAGGTCGCCCAGTCCCCCACCGGCGACGTCACCTTCCCCACCCTCGACCCCGACGCCTGGCTCGAGACCGCCCGGGAGCCCCACGAAGGCTTCACTTTCGTCAGCTACCGGCGCCGCTAACAACGAGTAGGCAACGGGGCAGCGCTGGAACCCCGGAACCGCGTAGATTGTGTGCGCGTCACGGAGGTGACAGTGCACTGGCCGGGGGCACCACGTGGAGGGGATCGACGATGACTGAAGCCGACAACACTGCAGGTACGCCAGGGGCTGCTGCTCCGGCGCCCGCTGCCGCTGCTCAACCGCTGCAGCCACCGACGGCCACCGCGCCGGGCCTGATACTGACCGCGCCACCGCCGTCACAGCCGGTAGCCGCGACGGCCGCGCCGAGTATGGCGCCGGCGGTCGACCCGGCCGCGCTGCCCGGGCTGGACTCGAAGGTGGACACCTTCCTGGCCGCTCTGATGACGGCCGAGCCGCGGTCGCCGGAGTTCGCCGCCAAGGCCAGTGACGTCCGCAGCATGGGCGACGTCGACATCCGCGCCGCCGCGGACAGCTCGAACCGGCTGCTCAAGTCACCGGTCCGGGCGCTGCAGGAAGGCGGCCTGTCCGAGGGTTCGACCGTCGGCAAGACGCTGCTCGAGCTGCGCCGTACGGTCGAGGACCTGGACCCGAAGGAAGCCACCGGGGTCAAGAAGCTGCTCGGGGTGATCCCGTTCGGGGACAAGATCGAGGACTACTTCCGCAAGTACCAGAGCGCGCAGAGCCACCTCGAGGGCATCCTGCACGCGCTGCGCAACGGCCAGGACGAGCTCGGCAAGGACAACGCCGCGCTGAACCTGGAGAAGCAGCAGCTCTGGGACGCGATGACCCGGCTGAACCAGTACGTGTACGTCGCCGAGCGGCTGGACGCCCGGTTGTCGGCGGCCATCGCCGAGCTGGAGGCGACCAACCCGGACAAGGCGAAGGCGTTCCGCGAGGACGTGCTGTTCTATGTCCGGCAGAAGCACCAGGACCTGCTCACCCAGCTGGCAGTGTCGATCCAGAACTACCTGGCCATCGACATCGTGATCAAGAACAACATCGAGCTGATCAAGGGTGTCGACCGCGCGTCCACGACCACGGTCTCGGCGCTGCGGACGGCGGTCATCGTGGCGCAGGCGCTGAGCAACCAGAAGCTGGTGCTGGACCAGATCAGCGCGCTGAACACCACCACCAGCGGGATGATCGAGCGGACCTCGCAGATGATGCGGGACAACTCGGTGGCGATCCAGCAGCAGGCCGCGTCGGCGACGATCGGGCTGCCGCAGTTGCAGGCCGCGTTCGCGAACATCTACGCGACCATGGACGCGATCGACACGTTCAAGGTGGAGGCGCTGGACAACATGGCCGCGACCATCGGGACGCTGGAGTCCGAGGTGACCAAGTCCCGCGCGTACCTGGACCGGGTCGCGCAGCAGGACCAGCGCGTCGTGCACGGCAGCCTCGACCTCGACCTCGGTCGCTGACACGGAACATGGGCTCGGGGACGGGACTGAATGGCGCTCGGTGACTTCATTGCGCGGCTGACCGGCCGCAAGGCGGAGCCCGAGCCCGCGCCTGTCCCCCGTCCGCCGACCACCGACGACCTGCTCGCCTCGCTGACCCGCGTCGAGCAGTTGGTTGCCGAGGGCGCCGTACCGGCGGTGGTCGCGTCGCGCGTGGCGCGGGTGGTCCGGACGGTGCGGGAGACGATCCCGCGGCTGGGGAACCTGGGCGGCAGCGCGCAGGCGTACTCGGTGATGGCGACCGCGACCGACTACCTGCCGGAGGCGATCGGCGGCTACCTGCGACTGCCGCGGCAGTGGGCGGACACCCGGCCGGTGGACAAGGGCAAGACGTCGCTGATGATCCTGATCGACCAGTTGGACCTCTTGGGCTCGACGATGGACAAGGTGTTCGACGCGGTGAACCGGGCCGACGCGGCGGCGCTGATCGCGCACGGCCGGTTCCTGCAGGAGAAGTTCGGCACCGGATCGACCGGCGGGGGCCTGGCCCTCGGCCCGACGGCAGGACCACTGGATCCACCACCTGGACGAGGAGGAGCATGAGCGGCGAGGGGGGCAAGTCTCTGCAGCAAGCGGTCACGGACCTGCTGGCTGTGGCTGCTCGTGCAGGGGTGCCGGAGGACAAGGCTCGCGCCGAGGCGTTGTCGCTGGCGGCCGCGCTGGCCGAGTCCGCAACCGGTGCACCGGCGGACTGGGCGAAGGCGACTCCTGGCGCGACCACGCAGGACTTCTTCGATGCAGCCGTGCGCGGACGCCGGTGGCGTGGTGCGCCGACGGCGACGTTGGTGGAGCTGATCGCGCAGGGCTCGGCGGAGAAGGTTGCCTACGCACAGGCGCTCGCGGAGGTGGCGTCGGCGGCGTGCACGCTCGGTGAGCCGACCATGCGGGTCGTAGGTAATGCATCAGTAGCTGCGGCGGCGCAGTTGCAGGCTGCAGGAGCTAAGCCGCTTCAGGTCGCCGCGGAACCCCAGCCGAAGGCTGCAGTCGAGGCGGAGCCTGTGGAGGAGCCGCCGGCGAAGACGGTGGACGAACTGCTCGCGGAGTTGGACGAGCTGACCGGGTTGACCTCCGTGAAGCGGGAGGTGCACCGGCAGGTCGCCGTACTGCGGGTGGAGAAGCTGCGGACCGAGGCCGGGCTGAAGAGTCCGACGATCACCCGGCACCTGGTGTTCGTGGGGAATCCAGGCACCGGCAAGACGACCGTCGCGCGGCTGGTGAGCGGGATCTACAAGGCGCTCGGGCTGCTCTCGAAGGGGCAGCTGATCGAGGTCGACCGTTCCGAGCTGGTCGCTGGTTACCTCGGCCAGACCGCGACGAAGACCGCTGACGTGGTCGCCTCCGCGGCCGGCGGGGTGTTGTTCATCGACGAGGCGTACAGCCTGACCGCGGGTGAGCTCGGCGCCGACCAGTACGGCCGGGAGGCGGTCGACACGCTGGTCAAGGAGATGGAGGACCGGCGCGACGACCTGGTCGTGATCGTGGCCGGCTACCCCGAGCCGATGGCGGCCTTCATCGCGGCGAACCCGGGGCTGGCCAGCCGGTTCCGGACCACGATCGGGTTCGACGACTACAGCGACGACGAGCTGACCGACATTCTCACCGGGCTCGCCGAGGGCGCCGACTACGAGCTGGTTCCGGACGCGCTGGCGAAGTTCCGCGAGATCCTCGCCGCGACGCCGCGGGGCCGGTCGTTCGGCAACGGCCGGTTCGCCCGGAACGTGCTGGAGGCCGCGATCGGCCGGCACGCCTGGCGGCTGCGCGACGTCACGGCACCCACCAAGGACCAGCTGCGTCAGATCCTCGCCGAAGACCTGACCGACGAGCCCGAGCCGACCGATGAGCCCGACGGCTCGGCCGAGCCGAAGTCAGCGGCAGAACCTGAGCAGGTCGAGCAAGGAGAACAGGCGTGACCCAGACCCAGAGTGCGCCGCCGGCGGCGTGGTCGCCGCCGGCCCAGCAACCGGCCGCGCCGCCGCCCCAGCAGGGCGCGCAGCAGCCCACCGCCCGCGGCCCGATCGCGGCCTGGTTCGAGGGCACGCCGGGCCGGATGCGTGCGTTCCTGATCCTGACCGCGGTGATGAGCGTCGTCTTCGGCCTGGCCGCCGCGCAGGGCTTCCGGCAGTCCGAGGGCGCGCTCGAGCGCGCCGAGGCCAACGCCGCCCAGCTGGTCCGGATCCAGGCGATCCACACCAACCTGGTCAGCGCGAACGCCGACGCCACGAACGCCTTCCTGGTGGGCGGTCTGGAGCCGCCGGACCAGCGCCAGCACTTCGTCGACTCGCTGGCCGAGGCGGCCCGGCTGATCGCCGAGGCCGCGACCGCGCAGCCCGCGGACCAGGATGCACTCGGTGCGCTCAACCAGACCTTGGTGACGTACAACGGCCTGATCGAGCAGGCCCGGGCGAACAACCGCCAGGGGCTGCCGATCGGATCGCAGTACCTCAGGGACGCGAACGCCGTACTGCAGAACGACTCGCTGCCGTTGGTGAAGGCGCTGGTGCAGGCCAACGAGGAGCGGGTCGACGCCGAGTTCGACGGAATCGGGTACGGCAACATCTGGCTGCTCGTCAGCGGCCTGCTCGCGCTCGTGGTCTTCGGGATCACGCTGCGCTGGCTGGCCCGCCGTACGCACCGCTACATCAACGTCCCGATCGCGGCCGGCGGCGTGCTCGTCCTGCTGACCACGATCGTCGGCGGACTCGCGCTCGCCAACGCTTCGAGTGACGCGTCCGACACCCGTACGGACGCCTACGACCAGACACTGGCGCTGTCCCGGGCCAGGATCGCCGCGTACGACGCCCGCTCCAACGAGAGCCTCACCCTGATCGCACGCGGCTCCGGCGACGCCTACGAGAAGGCCTACCAGGACGCGGCGGCCGTGGTGCTCGACCAGCTGTACAACATTCCCGGCTCGGCCCTCGAGGGGCAATGGGGCGCCTACCAGAAGGTGCACGGAGAGGTCCGCAAGCTCGACACGGACGGCAACTGGGACCAGGCGGTCGACCTGGCCATCGGCAAGGCTTCCGGCACCAACTCCGTCGGCACGTTCACTGCGTTCGACAAGAGCACCGCCGGTGAGTTGAAGACGTCGAGTGAAGCAGTGCGCACCGAGCTGACCGGCGCCCGTGACGCCCTGCCGCCGATCGGCTGGCTGGGCATACCGATCGGGATCGCGGCCGCGCTGCTGGTCGCCTGGGGGATGTCGCAGCGACTGGAGGAGTACCGATGAGGAAACTGGTCGTCCCGGTCGCGGCCGCGCTCGCGATCCTGCTCGCCGCCACCGCCTGCAGCTCCGGTGACTACGCCGCGACCGAGATCCCGCCGAAGCCGCAGCCGTCCGCCACCTCGGCGGCACCGCCTGCCACGCAGCCCACCTGCGGCAACCCGGTCGCGTCGTACGCGCCCGAAGGCGCGATGCCACAGCCCAAGGCGATGCCGGCCGGAACCTACATGGCGAAGATCCAGCAGCGCGGACGGCTGATCGCCGGTGTGTCCGCGGACAGCCTGAACCTGGGCGCCCGGAACCCGCTGAGCGGCCAGATCGAGGGATTCGACATCGACATGGTGCGGGCCGTCGCGAAGGCCATCTTCGGCGACGAGAACAAGGTCGAGCTCCGGGTGATCTCCAGCCCGCAGCGGATCCCGGTGCTGCAGAAGGAACAGGTCGACATCGTCGCGCGGAACATGACGATCAACTGCTCGCGCTGGCAGCAGATCGCCTTCTCCGCCGAGTACTACCGCTCCGGCCAGAAGACGCTCGTGCCGCGCGAGTCGAAGGCGAAGAGCATCGAGGACCTGGCCGGCAAGCCGGTCTGTGCCCCGGCTGGCTCGACCAGCCTGGACAACCTGAAGAAGTTCAGCCCGCAGGCGATCCCGGTCACCGCCGACACCGACACGGGTTGTCTGGCGCTCTTCCAGTCGGGCAAGGCCTACGCGATCACCGGTGACGACACGGTGCTGGCGGGCGACGTCGCCCAGGACCCGTACGCCAAGGTGATCGCGGAGCGGATCAGCGACGAGCCGTACGGCCTCGGGATGTCACTGAATCACCCGGAGTTCGTGCAGTTCGTGAACCAGGTGCTCGCGCAGATGAAGACCGACGGCACCTGGATGAAGTCGTACGACGACTGGCTCGGCGATGCCCTCGGCGACCTGACCACACCGCCGCCGTCCGTCTACGGCCGGATCCCGGGGCAATGACCGTTCGTACGCCGACGGCCTCGGCCCCGGCGCCGCCGGGGAGGATGGGGAGCAGCATTCCGGCGACGGAGCTGCTTTCGTTCCTCGATGCGCTGGGCACCTGGCGGGACCGGCGGAAGGCCGAGCTCGACGAGCTCGACCAGGCCGCGCTGCACTCCCCCGACGCGGATGCGCTGAGCGCGGACGTCGTACTGAGTATGGCGGTCTGGAAGGCGGTGTCGGACCGGTACGAGCTGATCCTGGTCACTTGGGACTCCGGGCGCGTCGGACAGGCCGAGACCGAGCGGATCTCGACCCTGATCTGGGGCGGTCTGGACACCGGTGGCGCCGGCGGGTCCCTCGCCGTCTCGTTGCCTGAGGCATGCAAACTGTCGGATGCGCTGGCGTCCAGCCTGCGCGCCAAGCTCGCGCTGGAGCCGGGTGACGCCGACCTGGCCGCCCGGCTGCGGCACCTGCGGGCGCAGGTCGAGCGGATCAGCGACCTGGTCAAGCAGGAGCCGGCGAACGTCCGCAACGCGGCGCTCGCCGAGCACCACGACCTCGACCGCCGGGTCACGGATCTTGCCGAACGCAACAAACGCGGCGCGGACATCGGCGGCCTGATCGGCCCGCTGGAGATCGACGCGGCGCGGACCGAGCGCGACCTGATCGTCGGCGCCGCGACCCGCAAGGAGCGAGCGGCCGATGTCGCGCGCGCCCGGTCGTTGCGCAGTGAGCTGGAGGCGCAGGGTACGGCGTTACGCGCGCTTGCGGACAAGGCGGTTGCCAGCGTCAGGCCAGCGCCCCGGCTCGCCGTACCTGATGTGACTGCGCTCGGTGCGGTGCCGAACACGCCGGCCGAGCTGGAGAAGTACCTGAAGCGGTTGGACGCCGTCCGGCGGGCGCTGGGACAGGCGCAGGCGGCGTACGGCGCCGCACTCCAACGACGGGACGAGCTGGACGCCCGGCTGGATGCCTACCAGGTGAAGGCGTCCACTATTGCCCAGGGCAACGAAGACTTGGCCGAGTTGTACCGGCGAGGCCGTGCGGTGATCGAGTCGGAGCCGGTCGACCTGATCCGGCTGGCCGCGCTCGTCACCGCGTACCAGGCCTACCTGGACAGCACTGGAGGGACCAGATGACCACGACCACCGCCTGCACGCAACCGGGGTGCACAGGGAAGATCCTGGACGGGTATTGCGACGTCTGCGGCTCCCCGGCGGCATCCGCGAGCCCGAGTCCGAGCCCTAGTCCGAGCACGGCCGCGGCGTCCGGCGCCTGCAACCAGCCGGGCTGCAGCGGCACCTTCGTGGACGGCTACTGCGACGTCTGCGGCTCCCCCGCACCCGACGGCACTGCCAGCCCGTCTGCTGTCACCGGCGCTCCGGCTGTCATCAGTGACGCGGCGCCGCTCAGCACCCCGTCCACGGTCTCCCGCGCGTCCAACCGGCTCGCCTCGACACCACTCGGCTCGGCCCGCGCGGCCGCGGCCGGCTCGAAGCTGACGCGTCGCCTGGGTACGTCGTCCACCCGCCTGCGCGGCGCCCGCCTCGGGGCCGGCCTCACGCACGTGCCGTCGATCCCCGCGATCGACGCCGGCAAGGCGATCCTGGCCAACCCGATGGTCCCCGAGGACCGCCGGAACTGCCCCAGCTGCGGCAACCCGGTCGGCCGCTCCCGTGGCGACCAGCCGGGCCGCACCGACGGGTTCTGCCCGAAGTGCCGGAGCAAGTTCTCGTTCTCGCCCAAGCTGCACCCGGGTGACCTCATCGCCGGCCAGTACGAGGTGGCCGGCTGCCTGGCGCACGGTGGATTCGGCTGGATCTACATGGCCCGGGACAAGAACGTCTCCGACCGCTGGGTGGTGCTGAAGGGCCTGCTCAACTCCGAGGACCCGGACGCCGTCGCCTCCGCGATCGCGGAGCAGCAGTTCCTGGCCCGGGTCGAGCACCCGCTGATCGTGGAGATCTACAACTTCGTCACCCACGAGGGCGCCGGCTACATCGTGATGGAGTACGTCGGCGGCACCTCGCTGAAGACGTTGCTCAAGCAGCGGATGGCGGCCAAGGGCGGCCAGTACGACGCGCTGCCGATCGACCAGGCGATCGCGTACATCCTGGAGATCCTGCCGGCCTTCTCCTACCTGCACGACCTCGGCCTGGTGTACTGCGACTTCAAGCCGGACAACATCATCCAGGTCGGCGACGCGGTCAAGCTGATCGACCTCGGCGGGGTCCGGCGGATCGACGACCTGGACTCGGCGATCTACGGCACCGTCGGCTTCCAGGCTCCCGAGGTGGCCGAGGTCGGGCCGTCGGTTGCCTCCGACATCTACACGCTCGGCCGGACGCTGTGCGTGCTGGCGATGGAGTTCCGCGGCTACCAGGGCCGGTACGTCGACGCGCTGCCGCCGGTGAACGACGTACCGCTGTTCCAGAAGTACGACTCGGTGTACCGGTTGCTCGCCAAGGCGTGTGCGAAGGACCCGGCGGACCGGTTCCAGACGGCCGACGAGTTCCGGGTGCAGCTGCTCGGTGTGCTGCGCGAGGTCGTCGCCGACCGGCAGGGCACGAAGGCGGCGCAGCACTCCGCGTCGTCGTTGCTGTTCGGTACTCCGGGCGACAAGACATCCGGACTGGGCGACAAGGCCGCTCCTTGGCAGCAGCTGCCGTCGCTGGCGCCGGACGAGAGCGACAAGATGGCCGGCTGGCTGAAGACGGTCAGCGTGCCGGACTCGTCCAAGCGACTCGAGCTGCTCGTCGACGCGCCGGAGTCCTCGGCGCAGACGCTGCTGGAGATCGCCGAGGCTGCCCTCGAGGTGGGCGAGCACCGCTACGACATGGTCGACACCGCGGTCTCCGACCTGCTCGGCGCGGACCCGTGGGAGTGGCGCGCGGTCTGGATGGCCGGACTGGTCGCCCTCGCCCGTGGGGACAACGCCGCGGCCCAGTCGGCCTTCAACGCCGTCTACGGCCAGGTGCCCGGGGAGCTCGCGCCCAAGCTCGCGCTGGCGATCTCCTGCGAGCTCAGCGGTGAGTACGACGTCGCCGAAGGCCTCTACCTCACCTGCGCCCGCACCGACGCCAACTACATCGCACCGTCCGCGTTCGGGCTGGCCGCCATCCGCACCCAGCGGAACGACCTGGACGGCGCCATCGCGGCGCTCGACCTGGTGCCGCGGACCAGCGGCGCGTACGTCCGGGCTCGTCGCCAGCGAGCCGGTCTGCTGGCAGGATCGGGTCGTGGCCTGCCCGCGCTGGCCGACGCGATGGACAGTATCGAGTCGCTGACCATCGACCCGGTCGACCGGGCCAACCTGGCCGCCGCCGTGTTCCGGACCGCGCTGACGGAGGTCCAGCAGTCCGGTCCGCAGCAGGGGCTGCGGATCGACGGCCGGGAAGCGACCGAGCCCGCCCTGCGGGACGGGCTGGAGGCCACCTATCGTCAACTGGCGGATCATGCGCAGCACCGGCAGGAACGAATCGCCCTGGTCGACCTGGCCAACGAAGTCAGAGGATGGACGTTGCGATGACGAGTACGACCCAGACGGTCTGCCCCAGCTGCGGTGGCCCGGTGTCCGAGGCCGACCGCTTCTGTGAGGCCTGTGGGGCCGAGCTCAAGCCCACCGCGCCGAGCACGCCGGCGCTGGACACCGACACCGAGCCGACGGTGGAGATCACCACCGCCCCGGCGAGCCCCTGCCATTCCTGTGGCGGCGTGGTCGGTGCGGACGGCTACTGCGAGACCTGCGGCACCAAGGCGGCGAAGCCACGCGACCATTTCGACGAGCAGCCCACCGCGTGGGTGGCCGGGGTGTGCGACCGGGGCATCCGGCACACTCGCAACGAGGACGCCATGGCGCTGGCCGCCGACGAGGAGCCGGGCAGCAGGGCACTGCTGGTCGTCTGCGACGGCGTCAGCTCGTCACTCGACTCCGACGTCGCCAGCCTGGCGGCTGCCCGGGCGGCTCGCGAGGTGCTGCAGGCCGGGCACGCGCAGGGCATGGGCACCGAGTCGTCTCGCAGCGCCGCGATCGCCACCCGACTCAAGGCGGCGGCCGACGCGGCCAATGACGCCGTACTGGAGAACACGAGCCCGGACAGTCCGAACCCGGCGTCCTGCACGTTCGTGGCGACGGTGCTGGAGGACGGTCTGCTCGTCGCCGGTGTGGTCGGCGACAGCCGCGCGTACTGGTTCCCGGACGATGCCGAGGCGGTCGCGCTGACCGTCGACGACTCGTGGGCGGCGGAGCTCATCGCGACCGGCATCCCGCGGGCAGAGGCCGAGTCCGGTCCGCACGCGCACGCGATCACCCGCTGGTTGGGCAAGGACGCCCCGGACCACACTCCCCGCACGACGACCGTCCAGGTGACGGGGCCGGGGTGGATCGTGGTCTGCTCCGACGGGCTCTGGAACTACTGCTCCGAGGCGGCACCACTGGCCGACCTCGTACGTCAGACCGCTGCGGCGCACGGTGGCGAGCCCTTGGCCACCGCGTCCGCCCTGGTCGACTGGGCCAACGCCCAGGGCGGCCAGGACAACATCACCGTCGCCCTGGCGCGGCTCTAGCTTCGAAAGGACGCCGACAATGGCTGATTTCACCGCCTCCGTCTACCAGAACGAGTTCCTGCCCGACGGCGGAACCGACGTGCACGCGATCGTCACGGTGGACTGCAGCGGCGCCGGTGCGGCCGGGCAGTCCGGCAGCGGTGACGCGGGCGAGATCATCATCGTCGACACCTCCGGCTCGATGGGCGCCGACGGTGTCCGGGCCGCCGCGTACGCCGCGCAGACCGCGCTCGACCAGATCCTCGACGGGGTCTGGTTCGCGGTGATCTCCGGCAACGACCGGGCCCAGCTGGCGTTCCCGCCGTCGCCGGAGCCGGTGATGGTGCGGATGGACCAGTTCACCCGGCAGCAGGCCAAGGACGCGGTGTCCCGGTTCTACGCCGACGGCGGGACCGCGATGGGCACCTGGCTGCGGCTGGCGTCGCGGGTGTTCAAGACCGTGCCGTCGCTGACCCAGAAGCACGCCATCCTGCTCACCGACGGCGAGAACCAGCACGAGTCGCCCGAGGTGCTGACCCAGACGATCCAGGCCGTCACCGGCGAGTTCCAGTGCGACTGCCGCGGCGTCGGCGTCGCCTGGCAGGTCGACGAGGTCCGGCGGATCGCGCAGGCACTGCTCGGCACCGTCGACATCATCCCGGCCCCGGACCAGCTGGCCGCCGAGTTCTCCAAGCTGATCCAGAACGCGATGAGCCGCGGTGTCGCCCAGGCCGACCTGCGGGTCTGGGCGCCGCAGGGCGCCGAGGTCCTGTTCGTCCGCCAGGTCGCTCCCACGGTCGAGGACCTGACCTCTCGCCGTACGGCGCTCAACCCGCTGACCGGCTCGTACCCGACCGGCTCGTGGGGTGACGAGTCGCGCGACTACCACGTCGCGATCCGCCTTGCGGCCAAGGCGATCGGGCAGGAGCAGCTCGCCGCCCGCGTGCAGCTGGCGATCGGCGACGACGTGGTCGCGCAGGGCCTGGTCAAGGCGCTGTGGTCCGCGGACGAGGGGCTGACCACCCGGATCAGCCCGGAGGTCGCGCACTACACCGGGCAGACCGAGCTGGCCGAGGCGATCCAGGAAGGCCTGGCCGCGAAGGCCGCGGGTGACACCGCGACCGCGACCACGAAGCTCGGTCGCGCGGTCCAGCTGGCCGCCCAGACCGGCAACGAGGAGGCGACCACGCGGCTGCGCAAGGTCGTCGACATCGATGACCAGGAAGCGGGTACGGTGCGGCTGAAGCGGACCGTCGAGAAGGCCGACGAGATGGCCCTCGACACGGCCTCCACCAAGACCACCCGGGTGAAGAAATGACGACAGTCAGCTGTCCGAGCGGGCACCCGTCCGTCTCGACCGACTACTGCGACGTCTGCGGCCTGCCGATCGGCGCCGCGGCCACCCCGGCCGCGGCCTCGGTCCCGGCACCGGCCGTCGCGGCTCCGGCCGGCCCGGCCGCGCCGGCGACGCAGACCTGCCCGAACTGCTCGGAGTCGGCTGCCGCGGACGCCTTGTTCTGCGAGAGCTGCGGCTACGACTTCACCACCGGCACGATGCCGCGCCCGGCGTCGTCCCTGGACCTGGGCACACCGCCCCCGGTCCCGCCGGCGCCGCTCGGGACCGCCGACTGGGTGGTCGAACGCTGGGTCGACCCAGACTGGTACGCCGTACAGCAGAGTGACGACCCGTGTCCGTCGCCGGGCCTGCCGGTGGTGATCCCGCTGACCGAGAAGAGCGTGCTGATCGGACGCCCGTCCCGGAGCCGGAACATCCACCCGGAGATCGACTGCGGCGACGACACCGGCGTCAGCCGCCGCCAGGCCCAGCTCAGCACCGACGGCACCCGCTGGTGGGTCGAGGACCTGCAGTCGTCCAACGGCACGTACGTCGCCCCGGCCGCCGGACCGCTGCCCGAGGACCCGATCGTCCCCGGCCAGCGCCGTGAGCTGAACCCGGACGACCGCGTCTACGTCGGCGCCTGGACGCGCCTCGTCGTACGCAAGGCCACGCCGGAGGAGAAGGCCGGCCAAGCCTGATCACTGCTCGGGCTGGACCTCCCTGGTCCAGCCCGGCATCGGCTTGAAGCAGTACCACTCGATGATCGCGGAGCCGACGACGATCGGGATCACCCAGGACCACGGCTGCCGGGGTGCGCTGACCACCAGGATCGCTGTCCACAAGGCGATCCAGCCGCCGCCGTACCCGCGCAGGACGCCGCGGTACCAGAGGCCGCCGGGCGCCTCCGCGGCCCGCTGGCCGAAGTAGACGAACAGGTACGTCGCGAGCGAGATCGGCCAGAAGAACCACAGCCCGCCCCAGTCGTACGGGACCATCACGAGCGCGGTCAGGCAGACCAGCGCGATCGCCCAGTGGTAGAGCTCGCCGGCCCAGTTCAGGCCGCGGCGGCGCAGCGTGCGGACGATCGCGAACGGGCCCAGCAGCACCGCCAGGATGCCCGCCGCAACGTGCAGGATCAGCGCGATGTCACGCATCGCGATCCCCTATGCCCCCTGACATGTCAGGGAGCATAGGGCTCGGATCAGCTCTCCGGGAAGGACAGCACCCGGCGGACCGCGAAGTTCCGGTATCCCTGGCGTTCGAAGCTCTTCGCCATCGGCACGTTGCCGAAATCGGTGTCCGCGGTGACCCGCTCCGCGCCGAGTTCCGCGTGCACGTGGGAGATCTCGGCCAGCAGGTCGTCGATGTACCGGTGACCGCGATGCTCGGGCAGCACACCGAGGTACCCGACCGTCGCTCCGCCCGCGTTGGCCGACGGGATCGCAAACCCGATCAGCTTCCCGTCGGTGTCATACCCGAGCCGCCACCAGGACCTGTCGCTGTTCGGCATCGACTTGTAGATCTCGAGCTCTTGGCGAGCGGCGCCCTCGGCGCCGAGCCGGGCGATCTCCCGCGCGGTGGCCGCGTCCAGGCTGCCTTCGGCGACCCGGGCGAAAACGTCCACGAACGCCTCGTCGTCGGCCTGCTCGAACCGCAGCCGGGTGGATCGTTCCGGCAGTCCGTACGACGGTTTCCACTCGTACCGCAGGCGGTCCGTGATCTCGGTCAGCCCCGCGGCCGCGGCGGCCCGGCTGCGCGACTCGAGCGCGGCGACCACGTCCGGATGGTCCTGCCAGTCGCTGTCCAGGAAGAAGTGGTACTCCGGCGGCTCGGCGTCGGCCGGGCGCGCCTTCACTGTGTGCTCGATCAGGGCCGTCCAGACCGGGACCGGGTCGCCGGCGCCGGCGTAGTACAGGCCGTCGATGCTGAACGGGTGGTCCTCGTCGGGTACGCCCCACCAGATCGCGAGGGCCTGGATCTTGCCGTCGTCCTCGACGGCCCAGGTCCAGTCGTGCCGGTAGTAGCCGGCCTCGATGTACTCGCGGTAGCGCTCGAGCGTGACGGTGTTGACGGACTGCTGCTCGATCAGAGCAAGGATGGTGTCGAGGTCGGCCTCGACGGTGGTGCGGATGTTCACGAATCCTCCAGCAGGAGGCGCAATCGTCCGCTCAGTGCGAGCTGTGCGAGCGGATCAGGCGCGCCGGGAAACAAGTCGGTGTGTTCATCGGTCGCTCCTTCCACTGAGGGAATCCTTCTCGCCGCCGCAGACACTAGGTGCTGGCCGGGGTCATAGTCCAGCCGTTATTCACAGCTGAGCCCGCAGGGTAGTGTTGTGGACACGTTGAGTAGTCACTCCTTGACGGAAGGACGTACCCGCGATGGCTCTCTTGCCTACGGTCGCCCTGCTCACCGCCGGATCGCTCACCCTCGGCGGCCAGCTCGTTCCCGGGCCGGCAGCCGGCAACCCGGTGCAGCTCACCAACGGTTTCTACGTCGACCCGAGCTCCAACCCGGCCGTCTACGTCAAGCAGCACCCGAACGAGACCGAGATCCGGGACAAGATCGCCAGCAAGGCCGGCGGGCGCTGGTTCGGCAACTGGAGCGGTGACATCAAGGCGGCGGTGACGTCGTACACCACCGCTGCGGACCGGGCCGACAAGCTGCCGATCCTGGTCGCGTACAACATCCCGGGCCGCGACTGCGGTGGCCACTCCGGCGGTGGCGCCGGGTCGCCGGCGGCGTACCGGGACTGGATCGCCAAGTTCGCCGACGGGATCGGCAACCGGCCGGCCGTCGTCGTGATCGAGCCGGACGCGCTGGCCCAGCTCGACTGCATGCCGGAGGACCAGCGGCAGGTCCGGATCGACCTGCTGAAGTACACCGTCAACCAGATCGCCAGCAAGAACCCGAACACGTGGGCCTACATGGACGGCGGAAACACGAACTGGATCGAGGCCGGTGAGATGGCCCGCCGGCTCCGGCTGGTCGACGTCGGCAAGATCCGCGGTTTCGCGCTGAACGTGTCGAACTACTTCACGACCGAGCAGTCGGTGACGAAGGGCACCGCGATCAGGAACGCACTCGGCGGCGGCAGCCAGTTCGTCGTCGACACCAGCCGCAACGGCAACGGCTCGAACGGCGAGTGGTGCAACCCGGCCGGCCGCAAGCTCGGCGCCCCGTCCCAGGTCGGCGGCGGCGCGGACCTGCTGCTCTGGCTCAAGGTCCCCGGCGACTCCGACGGCGACTGCGGAATCGGCAAGGGCATCCCAGCCGGCACCTTCTCAGCCACCCTGGCCAAGCGCCTGATCTCCGGGACGTGAGGTCTCACGGTGCCGGCGGGACGGAGGTGGTCTCGCGCGGGGGCATCTCGCTCGGGGGCTCGGGGGCGGGCTCCTCCGGGGCTCCTTCGAGCTGGATGTCGGGGATGATGCGGTCCATCCAGCGCGGCAGCCACCAGGCCTTGTCGCCGAGCAGCGTCATCACCGACGGGACGAGCACCATCCGGACCACGCTGGCGTCGATCAGCACGGCCACGGCCATGCCGACGGCGAGCATCTTCACGGTCGGGTCGTCGTCGAGGACGAAGCTCAGGAAGACCACGATCATGATCGCGGCCGCGGTGGTGATCACCCGGGCGGTCGCGCCGATCCCGATCGCGACCGCGCGGTGGCTGTCCTTGGTCGCCACCCAGGCCTCGTGCACCCGGGACAGCAGGAACACCTCGTAGTCCATCGACAGGCCGAACACGATCGCGAACATCAGCATCGGCACGAACGACGGGATCGGCACCGTCTCGTCGATCCCGACCAGCGAGGATCCCCAGCCCCACTGGAAGACGGCGACGATCACGCCGTACGCGGCTCCGACCGACAGCAGGTTCAGGACCGCGGCCTTCAGACCGATCACGATCGACCGGAACGCCACGGTGAGCAGGATCAGCGCGAGCAGGACGACCGCGCCGATCAGCCACAGCATGCGGCCGGCGACCTTCTCGGTGAAGTCGACGTACCCGGCGACCGTGCCGACGACGTACGTCGTCGCTCCGACTCCTGGCAGGACGTCGCTGCGAATCCGGTTGACCAGGTCCTCGGTGTCGGCCGACGACGGTGACGTGGTCGGGACGACGTTGATGGCGGCCGTCGTACCGGCGGGGTTCGTCGACGGCGGCTGGACGGCGGCCACGCCCTGCGTCTTCTGCAGCTCACCGGCGAGGTTCGTCAGCAGGGTCTGGTTGGCGCTGGCGTCCTGGCTCGGCAGCGAGACGACGACGGTCAGCGGGCCGTTGGCGCCGGGGCCGAAGCCTTGGGCGATCAGGTCGTACGCCTTGCGGCTCGAGTCCTCGGGCGGGTCGGTGCCGGCGTCGAGCTGGCCGAGGTTGAGCGAGAGCAGCGGGATCGTGAGGATCAGGAGCAGCAGGGTCGCGATGGTTCCGTACGACCACGGCCGGTCGCTGACCCGGCGGCCCCAGCGGGCGAAGGCGCTCTGCTCGTGCTTGGCGTCCCGGATCGCGCGCTCCTCGGCGCGGTGCGCGGTCACGGCGGCGGCGTCGAGGTCGGCCTCGAGGGCACGCTCCTCGACGACGTGCTTGCGGTCCGCGCGGTTCAGCACCATGAGCTTGGCGAGGCCGAGCAGGGCCGGGATCAACGTCAGGGCGGCCAGCACGGTGACCGCGACCAGGATCGCGGACGACAGGCCGAGGGCGCCGACGAACGGTACGCCGGAGACGTAGAGACCGAGGATCGCGATGACGACCGTGCCACCGGCGACCAGGATGGCCGCGCCGGAAGTGGACTCGGCCTTGCCGATCGACTCCTCGACCTCCATGCCGTTGTCCAGTTGCTCGCGATGGCGCGAGACCAGGAAGAGGCCGTAGTCGATCGCGACTCCGAGGCCGAGCAGGGTCGCGACGGTCGGGGCCGAGACCGGGAACTCCTTCACGGCCGCGAGCAGGCCGAGGATCGCGAGGCCGCCACCCACGCTGAAGACCGCGGACACCAGGGGCAGCGCGGCGGCGACGATCGAGCGGAACATCAGGAACAGCAGGATCAGCGCCAGCGCGAGCCCGATCGCCTCCGACAGTTGGTCGTCGGCCTGCTTCCCGATCTGGCCGGCGCCACCGCCGTACTCGACCTCGAGGCCGGCGTCGCGGGCCGGTTTCACGGCCGTGTCCAGGGTGGCGAGGTAGTCGGCGTCGAGCGACGCCGGTACGACGGAGAACGAGACCGGGGCGTTGACGGCGGTGCCGTCCTTGGAGATGTACGCCGCCTGCTGGGCGGCCAGCGGGTCGTCCGCGGAGACCACGTCGGGCAGGTTGGCGACGTTGGTCATCGCGGTCTTCACCGCGGCGGCCTGGTCGGAGACCTTGCCGGACGGCGAGTGGAAGACGATCGAGCCGGAGTACCCGCCTTGTTTGGCGAAGTCGCGGTTCAGCACGTTGAGGCCGGCCGAGGACTCGCTGCCGGGCACTGTGTAGTTGTTGACGTACGTGCCGCCGAAGAAGGACCGGAGTACGAACAGGCCGGCCACGATGACCAGCCAGATCCCGATCACGATCCAGTGCCGGCGAGCGGCCCCCCGCCCGAGACGTTCCAGAAACGCGTGCATAGCACCCCCCGGGGCGCCCACCCCCCGGACACCCAAATTCGACAGTACGGCCGAGCCCGCAAACCTGACAACCCGTCACCACACGCCGAATTCGGCTACCCGCAGTAGTCAAGCACTACAAGAAAAGCGGTCCCGGGCATCTGCCCGGGACCGCCTTGTACTGCTTGTGCTGCTGGACTTTCCCTCCCACAACCCGGGCGAAGCCCGACGCTGTGGACTTTCCCACCCACAACCCCGGGAGAAGCCCGGCGCTGTGGGATTTCAGGGGGTCAGAAGTCCATGCCGCCCATGTCGGGCGCGCCGCCCGGAGCGGCCGCGGCCTTCTCCGGCTTGTCGGCGATGACGGCCTCGGTGGTGAGGAACAGCGCCGCGATGGACGCCGCGTTCTGCAGCGCCGAGCGGGTCACCTTGGCCGGGTCGATGATGCCGGCGGCGAGCAGGTCGACGTACTCGCCGGTCGCGGCGTTCAGGCCGAAACCGTTGTCGAGGTTGCGGACCTTCTCCACCACGACGCCGCCCTCGAGGCCGGCGTTCACGGCGATCTGCTTCAGCGGTGCCTCCAGCGCGTGGCGCACGATCTGCGCACCGGTCGCCTCGTCACCCTCGAGCTCCAGCTTCTCGAACGCCGCCACGGACGCCTGCAGCAGCGCCACGCCGCCACCGGCGACGATGCCCTCCTCGACGGCCGCCTTCGCGTTGCGAACGGCGTCCTCGATGCGGTGCTTGCGCTCCTTCAGCTCGACCTCGGTGGCCGCGCCGACCTTGATCACCGCAACGCCACCGGCCAGCTTGGCCAGCCGCTCCTGTAGCTTCTCGCGGTCGTAATCGGAGTCCGACTTCTCGATCTCGGCGCGGATCTGGTTCACCCGGCCGGCGATCTGGTCCGCGTCGCCCTCGCCCTCGACGATGGTCGTCTCGTCCTTGGTGACGACGATCTTGCGGGCCTGGCCGAGCAGCTCCAGGTCGACGGAGTCGAGCTTGAGGCCGACCTCCTCGGAGATCACCTCGCCGCCGGTGAGGACGGCGATGTCGACCAGCATGGCCTTGCGGCGGTCACCGAAGCCCGGCGCCTTGACGGCGACGGCCTTGAAGGTGCCCTTGATCTTGTTGACGACCAGGGTGGCCAGCGCCTCGCCCTCGATGTCCTCGGCGATGATGGCCAGCGGCTTGCCGGTCTGCATCACCTTCTCCAGCACCGGGACCAGGTCCTTGATGCTGGAGATCTTGCTGTTCACGATCAGGATGTACGGGTCGTCGAGGACCGCTTCCATCCGCTCGGTGTCGGTCACGAAGTACGGCGAGATGTAGCCCTTGTCGAAGCGCATACCCTCGGTGAGCTCGAGCTCGAGGCCGAAGGTGTTGCTCTCCTCGACGGTGATGACGCCTTCCTTGCCGACCTTGTCCATCGCCTCGGCGATGATCTGGCCGACCTGGTTGTCGGCGGCGGAGATCGAGGCCGTGGAGGCGATCTGTTCCCGGGTCTCGACGTCCTTGGCCAGCGACAGCAGCTGCTCGCTGACCGCCTCGGTGGCCTTCTCGATGCCCTTCTTCAGGCCCATCGGGTTGGCGCCGGCGGCAACGTTGCGCAGACCCTCGCGGACGAGCGCCTGGGCCAGCACGGTGGCGGTGGTGGTGCCGTCACCCGCGACGTCGTCGGTCTTCTTCGCAACTTCCTTGACGAGCTCGGCCCCGATCTTCTCGTACGGGTCCTCGAGCTCGATCTCCTTGGCGATGGAGACACCGTCGTTGGTGATCGTGGGGGCGCCCCACTTCTTCTCCAGGACGACGTTGCGGCCCTTCGGGCCGAGCGTCACCTTGACCGCATCGGCGAGGGTGTTCATCCCCCGCTCGAGGCCGCGGCGCGCCTCTTCATTGAAAGAAATCAGCTTGGGCATTCTCCGCGAGTCCTCCCGCGTCGAGTCTTTGTGTTCAGCCGGCCGGGATGCCCGCGACGGACGGCGCCACACCGCGGCGGTCACGTCCCGCCACGCTCCGGCACCTCATCGAGGCCGTCTTCTGTCACACACCGCGAGCACGAGTCTTATCACTCTCACCCATGGAGTGCTAACCAAGTATTAGCACTCGCCCCAAACGAGTGCAAGCCAGCCCCCCGCTACGGTAGGCCCCATGGTGGACGTACGAGCGGCCGGCCCGGACTCGTGGCCGGACGTTGCCACCGTGATGGGCGAGCGGGGCGACCCCGCGCGCTGCTTCTGTCAGTACTTCCGCCTGCGCGGACAGCAATGGAACGCCGCCACCCAGCGGAGCAACCGGAGCGCCCTCCGCGAGCAGGTCTGCCACGGCGACGTCCCACCCGGCGTCCTGGCGTACGACGACGGCGCGCCGGTCGGCTGGTGCGCGGTCGCCCCGCGGACGGCGTACCCACGGGTGGTCGCCTCTCCCAACTGGCGCACCGACCAGCCGGACGCCTGGGTGATCACCTGCTTCGTCGTACCCGTCGGGCACCGCCGCCAGGGCATCGCCGGCGAGCTTGCCCTCGGCGCCGCCGACTTCGCGCAGTCGTACGGCGCCTCAGTCGTCGAGGCCTGCGCGGTCGACGTCGACGAGGTCGACCGCACCTCGTCGGCCGACCTCTACCGCGGCCCGCTCACGGTGTTCCTCGACGCCGGCTTCACCGAGGTCAGCCGAACCAGCGAGCGCTGGGTCCTCGTCCGCAAGAGCCTCTAGGAGGGCGCTGAATTAGGGCGGGTTCTGGGGTTGGTCGCTGTGTGGGCTGTAGCGCGGATGCTGTCGGGGCGGGTGCGTGTGAAGGCTGGC
>NZ_JBFAHB010000043.1:8072-79561 GCF_040653975.1 Kribbella sp. NPDC050820 | reverse complement strand
GCCTTCCCTCGTCTCTCCGGTCGCGTCGCTCCCTCCGTTCCTCAGTCCAGGCCGGGAGGCCCCATGACCGGCGCCGCGTTGCCGATTCAGCTCGATCGGTCGAGCCCGGTGCCGCTGTACCACCAGCTCGCCGAGCAGCTGACCGCTGCCATCACCGAGGGCCGGCTGCGCCCGGGCGACCCGTTCGAGAACGAGATCGGCATGTCCGACCGGCTCAACCTGTCCCGGCCGACCGTCCGCCGGGCCATCTCGGAGCTGGTCAACCAGGGCCTGCTGGTCCGCCGCCGCGGCATCGGCACCACGGTCGCGAACCAGATGGTGCACCGCAAGGCCGAGCTCACCAGCCTGTACGACGACCTCGAACGCGAGGGCCGCACACCCCGAACCGAGGTGCTCTCGCTGGACTGCGAGGCCCAGGACGACCGCGCCGCCGCGGTCCTCGAGCTCCCGCCCGGGACCCCGCTGGTGGCGATCGTGCGGCTCCGGTACGCCGACGACATCCCGCTCGCGATCATGCGCAACTGGTTGCCGCCGACCCTCAACGACCTCACCCTGGAGCAGCTCACCGGCTCCGGCCTGTACGCCGTACTGCGGGCTCGCGGGATCCGGCCGACGGTCGCCCGGCAGCGGATCGGCGCCCGGAACGCGACCGCCGAGGAACGCCGTACCCTGCACATGTCCAAGGCCGAGCCGCTGGTCACCATGACCCGGTCCGCGTACGCCGCCGACGGCCGGCCGGTCGAGTTCGGCGACCACTGCTACCGCGCCGACCAGTACTCGGTCGACGTGGTCGTGTCAGAACGCTAGGACAGCCGGCTCGAAGCTCGCAGCATTCAGCGGTACGACGAAGAGGCCGACGCGCAAGGACGAGTCGAGCACGTACCAGAGACCGGCGACCGAACGCCAGGAATCCTTCCAGGACACGATTTCCGGGACACCGTCGACTACCGGGGCCGTCCTGTTTCCAGCGTAGGTCTTCACCGTGACAGCCGTTGCCACTGGCAACTGCGCAAGTAGACCGACGGGTGCTGGACCAGGTCCACGGCCCCCGGAACGGCGCGGGCGGATCCGATCACGACCCCGGTCCCGTCGGTCGCGGCGGTGGCGAAGATCCGCGGCGTACGGATCGGCGGATCAGGTTCGTAAGCGTGCTCGCGCAGTGCCAACTGCAGGTCGGTACCGGACCGCCGGGCAGGCCCCTGCGTTCCATTGCCCACCACAACCCAGTCACTCGCCCGAACGGCCGCGGTGTAGTGCCGCAGGTTGTCCCTCGCACCGCCCGAGGTGTCCTCGACCACGATCTCCCACTCGCCAACCACCAGCCGCCGCCGCTTCGACGCCGGACTCCGCCCGGTCAGCCAGTACCCGACGAACGGCACTCCACCCTCATCGCGCCCGATCACCAACCCACGGCCCGGATACTCGACCGCCCCAGCAGCATCCTCAAGTGACCTCACCCCGCGAGCCTATCGACGGCTCGCGGGGGTGAGCACTCAGGCCTGGTTGGCCAGCAGGGTGCGGACCAGACGGAGGCCTACGGAGAGGTGGGCCAGCTCGGGGCCTTCGGTTTCGACGATCTCCTCGAGCATGGTGGCGGCGCGGGACAGGGCTGCCTCGTTCTGGTCCTGCCAGGTGATGACACGCTGCTCGGGCTCGGCGGACGCGTCGGTGGCCTTCAGGACCTGAGCGGTGAGGCCTGCATGCACGGCGTGCAGGTCGTCGCGGAGGGCGGCCCGGGCCATCGTCTGCCACCGGTCGGTGCGCGGCAGGCCGATGATCCGTTCCAGGAAGCGGCCGAGCTGCAGCCGCTCGCCAAGGGCGAAGTGCACCTTCGCAACCTCGAGCAGGTCGAGGTCGCCGTGCGACGCGGTCTCGATGATGCCGAGGCCCGCGTACGCCGGGGGCAGCACGGCGATCCTGGATCCGAAGTCGGCCGGAACCCCCTTGTTCACCAGGGCTTCGCGGCGCTGCTCGAACAACGCCAGCTCACGGCCGCGCAGCACGTCGGGCAGCGCGGTGGTGAGCTTGGTGATGCCCGGGCTGAAGAACTCGATCAGCTCCTCGATGTCGACCGGTGGCCGCCGGTTGCTGACCAGCCAGCGGGTCGCCCGCTCGACGAGGGTCCGGGTCTCCAGCCTCATGTGGGTCTGGGTCGCGGCGTCGACGACGTTGTCCAGCTCGGCGTTGCGCGCCAGCAGCTCCGGCTGGGCGAAGATCCGGGACGCGGCGAGGTTCGCCCGGACGACGTCCTCGACCGTGCCGCCGGTCTCCAGCGAGAGCCGGTGGTACGCCGTGATGCCGGAGGTGTTCACGAACTCGTTCACCACCTGGGTGGTGATGATCTCGCGACGCAGCTGGTGGTGCTGGATCTGGTCGGCGAACCGCTTCTGCATCGGCTTCGGGAAGTAGCTGGCCAGCTTGTGCGCCAGGAACGGGTCGTCCGGCAGCGACGTCTTCAGCAGGTCGGACTCGAGCACGATCTTGGTGTAGGCGATCAGCACCGAGAGCTCCGGCGACGACAGGCCGCGTCCCTCGGCCTTGCGGCGCTTGAACTCGGCCACGCTCGGCAGGAACTCCAGCTCCCGGTCCAGCAGTCGCTGCTTCTCCAGCCGCCGTACCCAGTCCTGGTGGACGTGCATCAGGGCGGGGGCCTGCGCGGTCGCGTTCGCCAGCGCGATGTTCTGCCGGTAGTTGCTCTTCAGCACCAGCCCGGCCACCTCGTCGGTCATCGACGCGATGATGTCGTTGCGCTGCTTCTCGGTCAGGTCGCCGTCGGCGACCACGGTGTCCAGCAGGATCTTGATGTTCACCTCGTGGTCGGAGGTGTCCACGCCGGCCACGTTGTCGATGAAGTCGGTGTTGATCCGGCCGCCGCTCGACGCGTACTCGATCCGGCCGAGCTGGGTGAAGCCGAGGTTGCCGCCCTCGCCGACCGCCCGGGCGCGCAGCTCCGCGCCGTTGATCCGGATCGAGTCGTTCGCCTTGTCGCCGACGTCGGCGTTGGTCTCGGCCGACGACTTCACGTAGGTGCCGATGCCGCCGTTCCAGAACAGGTCGACCGGCGCCTTGAGGATGGCGTTCATCAGCTCGGCCGGGGTCAGCGTGGCCGCGGACCCCTCGATCCCGAGAACGGCGCGGACCTCCGGCGAGACCGGGATCGCCTTGTCCGTGCGCGGGTACACGCCACCGCCAGGCGAGATCAGCGCGGCGTCGTAGTCCGCCCACGAGGACCGGGGCAGCTCGAACAGCCGGCGCCGCTCGGCGAAGGACTTCGCCGCATCCGGCGACGGGTCCAGGAAGATGTGCCGGTGGTCGAACGCCGCGACCAGCCGGATGTGCTCCGACAGCAGCATCCCGTTGCCGAACACGTCACCGGACATGTCGCCGACGCCGACGACGGTGAAGTCCTGGTTCTGGCAGTCGTGCCCGAGCTCGCGGAAGTGCCGCTTGACCGACTCCCACGCGCCGCGCGCGGTGATGCCCATCGCCTTGTGGTCGTACCCGACCGAGCCACCCGAGGCGAACGCGTCACCGAGCCAGAAGCCGTACTGCTTGGCCACTCCGTTCGCGATGTCCGAGAACGTCGCCGTGCCCTTGTCGGCGGCAACGACCAGGTAGGCGTCGTCACCGTCGTACCGGACCACGTCGCGGGGCGGGACGATCTCGCCGGCCACGATGTTGTCGGTGATGTCGAGCAGCCCGGAGATGAAGGTCTTGTACGACGCGATCCCCTCGGCCAGCCACGCGTCCCGGTCCACCGACGGGTCCGGCAGCTGCTTGGCGTAGAACCCGCCCTTCGCGCCGACCGGCACGATCACCGAGTTCTTCACCATCTGCGCCTTGACCAGGCCGAGCACCTCGGTCCGGAAGTCCTCGCGCCGGTCCGACCAGCGCAGGCCGCCGCGGGCGACCGCGCCGAAGCGCAGGTGCACACCTTCGACCTGCGGCGAGTACACGAAGATCTCGTACGCCGGCCGCGGTTGCGGCAGGTCCGGGATCGCCTTCGGCTCGAGCTTCAGCGAGATGTACGGCCGCGGCGACCCGTCGGCGATCGCCGGCTGGAAGAAGTTCGTCCGCAGCGTCGCCTTGATCACGGTCAGGTAGGAGCGCAGGATCCGATCCTCGTCCAGGCTCTGCACCGTGTCCAGCGCGGCCAGGATCTCCTTCTCCAGCTGGGCCGCGTGGTTGAGCCGGTCCGGGTCGTCGGCGGCGCCGCGGGCCGGGTCGAAGCTGGTCTCGAACAGCTGCACCAGCAGCCTCGCCACGTCCACGTGGTTGAGGAAGGTCTCCTGGATGTATGCCTGGCTGAACGGCGTACCGCCTTGCCGAATGTACTTGTGGTACGCCCGCAGGATCGACACCTGCCGCCAGCTGAGGTTGCCGCGCAGCACCAGCGCGTTCAGCCTGTCGGACTCGGCCCGGCCCTGCCAGACCGCGTGGAAGGTGTCGGAGAACAGCGTGCGCAACTCGTCGCGCTCGTCGGTGTCGGCCGGCACCTTGAGCCCGAAGTCGTAGATGTACGCCGCCGCGCCACCGCCCGGCCGGATCTCGTACGGGCGCTCGTCGATGACCTCGACACCCATGTGGGTCAGGTGCGGCAGCACCTGGGACAGCGAGAGCGACGAGCCGGTCCGGTAGACCTTGAACCGGCGCTCACCCTCCCACTCCTCGTCGATCGGGGTGTAGAGCGACATGGCCAGGCCGTTGTCCGGCGGCAGGCTCTCCAGCACGTTGACGTCGTTGACCGCGACGCGCGGGTCGAAGTCCTCCTTGTACGCCTCCGGGAAGGCGTCGGCGTACTTGCGGGCCAGCTGGGTGACCGCACCGTCGCCGCCCTTGGCGTGCAGCGCGGCAGTGAAGTCGTCCACCCAGGCCCGGGTCGACGCGACCACCATGTGCTCGAGCAGGTCGGCGTCGTACTCACCGACTGTCTCGCCCTGCTTCATCCGGACGACGAAGTGCACCCGGGCGAGCACGGACTCGGTCACGTAGGCGGCGTAGGTGACGGTCTCGGCGCCGATGGCGTCCTTGAGGATCTGCTGCATCCGCAGCCGGACCGCTGTGGTGTAGCGGTCACGCGGCAGGTACACCAGGCAGGACAGGTAACGGTTGTAGACGTCACGCCGTACGAACAGCTTGACGGCGCGCCGCTCCTGCATGTGCAGCACGGACTGGACGATCGGCAGCAGGTCCTCGACCGGCGCCTGCAGCAGCTCGTCGCGCGGGTAGGTCTCCAGTACGTCGAGCAGACCCTTGCCACTGTGGCTGTTCGGGTCGAAGCCCGTCAGCCTGAACAGCTCCAGCGCCTTGCGCCGCAGCACCGGCACCTGCATGACGCTCTCGGTGTACGCCGTCGACGAGAGCAGGCCGATGAACCTGCACTCCGCGACCGGCTCACCGGTCTCGTCGAACTGCTTGATGCCGACGTAGTCCAGGTACGCCGACCGGTGCACGGTGGACCGTGAGTTCGCCTTGGTCAGGATGAGCAGCTTGCGCTCCTGCGCCTTCGCGCTCACCTCCGGCGGCAGCTTGCCCGAGCTCGGCTTCGGGTCGGCCCGCAGGATGCCCAGGCCGGAGCCGGCCCGGCCGCGGAGGATGCCCTGGGTGCCCTCCATGGTGAAGTCGTACTCGCGGTAGCCGAGGAAGGTGAAGTGCTCGTCGGCGAGCCACTCGAGCAGCTCCCGGGCCTCCTCCACCTCGTGCTCGCCGACCGGCAGCCGGTCGGCGTCCAGGCCCTCGGCGATGGTGACGGCCTTCTCGTGCATCTTCGGCCAGTCCTCGACCGCGACCCGGACGTCGTGCAGCACCCGCTGCAGCTCGTCCTCCAGCGCGCGCTGCTCGGCGACGTCGGGGATCCGCTCGATCTCGAGGTGCATCCAGCTCTCCCGGACGAGGTCGTGCTCGTCCGAGGTGGCGGTGTCGTCCAGGACCTCCTGCAGGGTGCCGGCCATGTCCCGGCGGACCACGAACTGCGGGTGCACCAGCAGCTGCAGCTCGAGGTTGTGCTCGTTGATCACCATCGCGGCGCTGTCCACCAGGAACGGCATGTCGTCGATGACGATCTCCACCACGGTCCGGCCGTTCGCGGACCAGCCGTGGTCCTCCGGCGTCGGCGTGAAGACGTGCACCTTCGCCGTACCCTGCGGCCGCGCCATCGCGGACTTGTAGTGGTGCTTCGCGGCGCCCAGGCAGTCGGTCGGCTCCCGCTCGGCGACGTCCTCCGCCGCGACGTGCCGGTAGTACCGCTCGAGGAAGGTCTTCAGCCTGGACGGATCGATCGACTTGTCGTGCCCCTGAGTTCCGGCGGCCACCGCCTTGGCGAGCACTTCCGCCTTCTGGACGTCCAGCTTGCTCTGCATTCCCCACCGTCTCCAACGCGTGCCAACGGCGCTGTTCGCACCGGCCGCACGACGTTGTGCGACAACTCAGAGACTAGTCCACCTTGGTCACTGGTGTGCTGTCGGGACGGGCCTGTCCGCAGGCTGATCAATCACGTTCGACAGGTGCGTCGAGACGCAGTGCCAGAGCCGGGCAGGCCAGTACTGCGCGGCGCGCATGCGGCAGCTCACCCGCGGTGATCTCACGGCCTCGCAGGACCGGAAAACCCCACTCGTCGAGGGCCACGTCGTCCGGCAGCAGGGTGGCGCAGAGGCCGTGGCCGTCGCACCGGGTCCAGTCGATCTCTACCTTGTTCACCACGAACCTCCTGGCACCGGCAACACACCTCTGACCTGTCGCCCGCACCCGCCGCCGGCGAGGTGGAGCCGCACGTCCTCGCCGAACACCTCGAGCGCCGAGGCAAGAAAACGCGCCGAGCCGTCGGGGTGGGCGCACGCCCCTCGCCCCGGGACCAGACCGAGGTGCCGCTGAGCGTCATGCCACCCGGATGGGTCGCCCTTGGCCAGCCTGTCGAAGTCGTCGACCAGCGACGCCAGCCCGAACACGCACGGACCGCACTGCCCGGCCGACTGGCTTGCGAGCCACTGCGAGACCCGGTGCACCTCACCGAGCGGGCAGGTGTCCGTGCCGAGCGCCAGGATGATGCCGGCGGACACCTCCGGTCGCTTGAGGACCACACCGCCGCCATGCGGCAGCCAGCGGCCGTGATACCCACCGAGCAGCACCGGCCCGGCCTCGGCACCGGCAAACCGCAGTACGGCCTCCAGCGGTACGCCGATCGGCGTCTCGATCACGCCTGGTCGCTGCACAGCCCCGTCGATCGTCAGCAACTGCGTCCCCGGCTCACTGATCAGCCCGGTGCTACTGAACCGCTTAGCCCCCAGCCGAGCCAGTACGGCGAGCTGCGCGAACGTCTCGACGTTCGACAAGAGGGTAGGACGCCGGTGATACCCCTTCCGCGTCGGCAACACCCGCCGACCCGGTGGGATCGCCAGACCACCGTCCAGCGCACTCAGCACCGCACGAGCCTCACCCGCGACGAAGCGGCCGGGCGTGTCAGTCACCTCGATCGCCAGACCGTCGTTGCGCTCCATCAGCGCCTCGCGGACGGACATGGCAGCTTCCATGTCATGTACGGCGATCAGCACGTGCGGAGCGCCCAGTGCGCGAGCCAACCCAGTGGCACCGTCCAGGACCAGATGCGGAGCGAGCGTGAGGAGCAGGCGGTCCTTGCGGCTCACCGGCTCGCTCTCGGAGCCGTTGACGACCACTGCCTCGATTCCTCTCGTGGGCAGGTCCGCCAGCTTCAGTGCGACCGGGAACGCGGCGCCGCCACGCCCTCTGAGCCCTACCGCCTCGGACAGCTTGGTGTAGTCCTCCCGGGTCAGCTCTGGCTGAGCGCCGTGGGTCGACAGATGCCGGTGGCGGTCGGCGCGGCCCAGTTCCAGACCGGCCAGCAGCCTGGCGTCGCCGATGACTCTTACATCGACCCTCGTGGCGTGTGACAACGTCATCGAGTCCTCCAAGCGCCTGCGAGCTGCGGGGATGATGTTTTGGCACGGAGGCGGTAGGCACCCACTACGGCGACTGCGGCCAGGCAGCCGATGGTGATGGCGAGCATCCACGGCGTACCGCGGTCCGTACCGGCCAGGAGGGCGTGTCCGATGGACAGCAGCCAGCCGGTCGACGCGGCGATGTGGATCGTGCGCCAGCGCTTGGTGAAGGCTTCGGAAGTGGCCAGCCGACCGCGGGCGGCTCCGACGACGGCAGCGAGCACCAGCCCGTAGAGGGCGAGCGTGCCGACAGCCATGGCGAAGGGCCGGTAGCCCGAGCCGAACGGCCACACCAGGACCGTCGGGCTGATGGCCACGTAGCTGTCGGCGATCACGGCGGCTACGTGAGCGGTCAGCAAGAGCAGACCGGTGGCAGCAGCCGAGCGGTGCACGTACTGGAGCCAAAACCGGCGCTCCGGCCCGCGGCTGCCCGACGTGAGGATGCCGAGCGACGCCGACAGGGTGAACATGACCATCGCGACCACGCCGGCGGCGCGGGCCAGGTACCACAGCGTCATCAGGCCGCCCTGCTCGCCGCGGGCCAGCCCGCCAGCTCGGTGACCTCACCGTCGTCCGCGACCAGCCGGGCCGGGTGGCCCGCCAGAGTCAGGCGCCCAACCGCTGCCTCGCCTGTCGCGACAAGCGCCGTACTGAAGGTGTTCGCGCGTACGGCGGTCGGCGCCCAGACCGATGCGGTCCGCCAGGGGCCGTCGGCGGGTTTGCCGGTCCGCGGGTCGATCAGGTGGTGCGCTGAGCCCTCCGGCGTCTGCCAGCGCCGTACTGTCCGGGTCGAGGTCGTGAGACCGCCGTGGGCGAGGGTCACCAGGACGCCGGGGTCGCCTGCGCGCTCAGCGACGGTGATGACCCACGGCTCGGCCGGCTCACCGGCGGCACGCAGGTCGCCGCCGATCTCGACCAGCACCGCGCAGCCGTAGCGCTTGCTGAGCACCAGAGCGGCCCGGTCCGCGGTCCACGCCTTGGCGATGGCGCCGAGGTCGAGTGCAGAGTCCTTCGGCACGCCGAGCAGCGCGAGCTTCCGATTGAGCTGGACCTGCTGCCAGCCGGGGACCGGCTTCGGGTCCACGGGCGGCTTCGGGAAGCGTCGCCGTACTGCCTCGATGTCGGCGTCGTACCCGGCCGCGATCACCGCGGCGCCGACGGTCGGGTCGACCGCGCCGCCACTCATGGACGCGGCGACCAGGCTGACGTCGACCAGGTCGACGAGCAGCCGCGACACCGGCACCATCGCGCCGGCCCGGGTGTTCACGATCGACAGTTCCGAGTCCGGCCGGAACCGGCTGGCGGCCTTGTCGACCCGGTCCATCAGCGCCTTCAGCTCACCACAGGCAGCGCCGAGTACGGCGGGGTCGTCGACGGTCAGCCGGACCGTGCAACTCCAGGCGGTCCAGGTCCGGAACGCGCTCATGATCCGTTGCTCCCACCCTGCGAGGTGGAACCCGACGAGGCCGACCCGAGACCGCTGCTGCTGCTCGAGTCGTCCGAGCTCGAGCCGCTCGAGCTGCCTGAACTGCTGCTGCTCGAACTGCTGGAGCCCGAGTCGTCGGAGCTGGTGGAGCTCACCGTCGTGCCGCTGCTGCCCGAGTCGGGCTGCCGGGCGGATGCGACGGCGACCGACAACCCGGTACCGCCGATCCCGAGCACCGCCGTCGCGATCGCGGCCGCCGAGGCCCGGCGCAGCCGGCGCCGGCGGGAGGAGTGGGACGCTTCGAACGCATCTGTGGTGACCATGGCCGCAAGCCTCCCGGGAGGCTCCTCAGCCGCACTCCAAGAGAACGTCAAGCGACGATCAAGTTCTCCTGAAAGCTCTCTGAGAACCCTTCTCAGCCCAGGCCGCTGACCTCCGGCGGGCAGTCGGTGCCGCAATGCTTGCCGATGGTTTCGAGGATCTCGTCCGAGGCTTCGCCGAGGGCGACCATGCGGTCGGGGCCGAGGACGTCGACGAAGAACTCGCGGACCCGCGCGGCGTGTGCCGGGGCACAGGCCTTGATCGCGGCCATGCCGTCCTCGGTGATCACGATCTCCGGGTAGCGGGAGTCACAGGCCTCGCGGCGGATCAGGCCGCGCTTCTCCATCCGGGTCAGGTGGTGCGACATCCGGCTCTTCTCCCACTGCGTCGCCCGGCCCAGCTCGAAGGCGCGCATCCGGCCGGACTCCGACTCGGACAGGTTGACCAGGATCTCGAAGTCGGAGCTGGACAGGCCGAACTCCCGCTGCAGGTGACGCTCCAGGTGCGTCGTCAGCGTCTTGTTCATCAGCAGGTAGCTGCGCCATGCGGTCTGCTCGTCGTCGTCGAGCCACGGTCCCTTGCTCACGCACCCATCCTACCTGCATGGGTTGACACATCAACCTAGCGCGTTAAGCTGGCACGAGTTGACACATCAACCGAAATCGTGGAGTGAGTGATATGAGCAAGAAGCTGATCGCAGTCGTCGGCGCCACCGGAGCACAGGGCGGCGGGCTCGCCCGGGCGATCCTGGCGGACGGCGAGTTCGCCGTCCGCGCGCTGACCCGGGACCCGCGGTCCGCCAAGGCGCAGGCCCTCGCGGCGGCCGGCGCCGAGGTGGTCGCCGCCGACCTGGACGACGAGGCGAGCGTGCGCGCGGCCTTCGAGGGCGCGTACGGCGCTTTCGTCGTGACGAACTACTGGGCTCCGCGCAGCCCCGAGGAGGAGGCCGCGCGGACGGCCGCGGAGATGGAGCTGTTCCAGGCCGAGACTGCCGCGCGGGCCGCTCGCGATGCCGCCGTACAGCACGTCGTCTGGTCGACGCTCGACGACACCCGCCCGTACTTCGAGGGGCGTGACGACGTGCCGTGGCTGGACGACGGCCGCTACACCGTCCCGCACTTCGACGCCAAGGCCGAGGCGGACGAGCTGTTCACGAAGTACGCCGTACCGACGACCTTCCTGCGGACGACGTTCTACTTCGACGCCTTCGCCGGCGGGATGGAACCGGTCCGCGGCGAGGACGGCACGCTGACCATCTCGATGCCGATGGCCGACAAGCCGTTGTCCGGCATCGCCGCCGACGACATCGGCCGTACCGCCCTGGCCGTCTTCAAGGACGCCGGCCTGATCGGGACCACCCTCAGCATCGCGGGCGACCACCTGACCGGCGACGAGTACGCCGCCGCCCTCACCGAAGCCCTCGGCGAGAAGGTTGCCTACCGCCCCCTCCCCTGGCCCACCTACCGCACCCTCGGCTTCCCCTACGCCGTCGAGTTCTCGAACATGTTCCAGTACTACGCCGAGAACCACGAACAGTTCACCGGCGACCGCGACCTCGACCAGGTGCGCAAGCTGAACCCATCCCTCCAGTCCTTCACCGACTGGCTCACCAAGCACAAAGACGCCATCTCCATCAAGTGATCTGTACAGCGGATCGGCCCCACCGATCCGCCGCCCAAACTTGCATCTGTGATCACAATTTCGCTACAACGACCATCGTTTAGCGCTCCCCACGGAGCAGTGACGGAGCAAACCGGTCGCATGCTCAGTACCGGGAGACCTGACCCAGCCCGCTGACTTGCCGTGCAACCCCGCTGAAATACCGGCTGGCCGCGTCCTTCGGAGCCGTCCGCGCCTCGCCCGGGAAAGCACCAGGCGGCACATCCGAACACACGAGACTGGTACCACCGGGTGTTGGAGTGACGGGAGTCGCAAGCTGGCGCGGCGGCCACGCCGGCCGCCGTCCAGCTTCAGCCCTGCTCCGTAGCCGTGTCCGTAGATCGTCGGTGGCCTTCAACCAAGCCAGATCGTCTCCCTCGGTCCACAGCTCGGAGTCGTCCGCGACCACCCGGTCGACCGCGCGGATCGCGACCGGGATCAACTCGGCCAACCCGGCGCGGGCAGACGCCCATGCGAGCGCTCGCTCGGTGGAGGCATTTGCATCAATTGGGGCCCCGGCTGCGGCTGCGGCTGCGGCGATCTCAGCTGCAGCCAGCGCCTCGGCGCCCTCGGGGCCTCCAAGTACTCAACTCCAGCTGAGCCGGTCGCGCGCTCCAGCGCATCAGCGATCAACTGCTCTTGATCGGCGTCGACCAGGTTCCCAGCCCAGTCGGCTGCATCGTCGTTTCCGAACACCGTTGACGGAGATTCAGCGACGGTTGATCTGGGCGCTGATGGTGGGGTCCTTGATGGCGGTGTCGTCGGCGAGTAGGAACGCTTTGCTGAGGATGAGGCTGAGGACGGGGTCGTCGTCGAAGGGTAGGAAGAGCTTCTGGGATTGTCCGTTGCGGGCGGCGACGATGCAGAGGTACTGGTCGTTGGGTGACATGAGGATGTTGCCGCTGCCGAGGTGGATGCGGTAGGTGCGGAGGTCTCCGCGCACGGTGAGGTAGCGGTCATCGAGTTCGCATCGGTCGGCGATGGCCAGGCGTGGGACGAGCTGAGAGAGTATGTCGCGGCGGATCTGTCCGGCTGCGGACAGTTCACCGAAGCCGTAGGTGTGCCAGTAGGTGTCGAATTGGCGCTGGGTGCCGCGGTCGAGCCACTCAGGGTCTGCGCCGATCGAGGTGACCCCGATGAACAGGTCGACATCGCGCAGGGCCTCGGTGAGGACGAGCGGCGGTACGTCGGCCAATGCGATCGTCTCGTCGCTGGTGGCGTCGACGAACCGGAGTTGGTCGCTGGTGCAGTACGGGTAGAGGTCGCTGGCCGTTGGCTCCTGTTCGAGGATCGGGTCGTAGTAGAACTCGGCGCGGATCCCGGCCGAGTCGAACGTTCGCCGGGCGATGCCCTGGTCGATGCCGTCGTCCCACCACGCGACGGCGACCGGTGCCCAGCCTCGCCCTTTCATCAGGGCGCGGGCCTGGACCTGCCCGAAGACGTGGCCGGCGAACCGGTTGGAGTACTCGCGGGTCTGTTCCTCGGCGGGCGTGAGCAGATAGATCTCGCGGAACGCCTGCTTGAAGGGCTGAACGATCTGCTGGTCGAGCAGACATTGCCGCCAGGCCCGGACCTCGTCACTGGTCGCGTGGACGGGGTGCCAAAGACGCGCTCGCGCATCCGGCGGAATCCCGACGTGTTGCCCCGAAGCCGTGATCGCGGTCGTGCTGTCCAGCGGCAGGCCGACCACCACCGGCGTGTGCTGGGTTTCGAAGGCCCACACGAGTGTCCGTGCCAGTCGGCCGGTGATCGGGTGGTCGAGGTACCAGGTGCGCCACTCGTCGAGCTGCCAGCTGCGCTCAAGGGCCATCAGGCCGTCCAGCCGTACGCGCTCGCCGGCGATCGTCTTCCGGACGGCTTTGAGGTCGTTGCGGACCGCAACGAGTACGTCGGCGTCAGCCTGCTTCACGTCAGCGGGGATGGACTTGCGTGCCGTGCCTTTCTCGTCGACGTATAGAAGGGCTGCGGCTCGTCCGTCCACGACGATCTGGGCGGATCCCCTCGACAGAGGTTCCGTGCGAATTCCGTCCGGGTCGAGGTCGTGCGTCTCGACCGCGCGCTCCAGCAACTGGTCCCGCGTCATGCCCTGCGCGGAGGCCAGCGCTTCGATGGCCTTGCGGACCTGCTTCAGCAACGTCCCATGCCGGACGGATCGCTCGAGTGCGAGCAACTCGGTGATCGATGCCGGGGCGCCGATATCGGCCATCGCCTGTGTCGACAGGTTGGCCAGACGCAGGCTGCGTGGGTTGCCAAACTGTCCTCCGATGACCGTCACGGTCTTGGTCGCGAGGCGTCGCAGCCGCGGCAGCAGTGCTGAGTCGCGCAGGAGTCCAGCGGCCGCGACTGTGCCGCCGAGGAATCCTTCGTTGCTGCTGGTGATGTAGCGCGGGTAGGTGTGGGTGCGGTCGTTGTGGGTGTACGAGGCCTCGCTGTCCTCGGCGTCGAGGGCCGCGTCGAGGAGAGCGCCGATCAGCTCCGCGGGCCGGGACAGCCGGCTGATGATCTGTTCGGTCTCGGTGAACCACTTCTTCGAGGGCCGGCCTTTGGTGGGATACGCCGCCAGGAGGTCGAGCGTTGTCGCAAGCTTGTCGACCTGGTCGTCTGCCTGCTCGAACGCGGCACGCAGTCGCGGACCGATGGCATCGCCTGCGTCGATCAGGTCGAGCCGGATGCCGTCGGCGGTGGTGACGAGCTGCCGAAGCCTGGTAGCGGTGGCTGCGTCTCGCGCCCTGTCGACGGCTTGCAGGAGGAGAGGCTCGAGTCGTGCTTGTTCCGCATCGGTCAAGGTGGGGAAGGTGTGCTCGATCTGGCGGCTGACGGCACGGAGCGCCTCACTGTTCCACCAGAAGTTGAGGTCATCGGAGACGCCAAGGCGCAGCGTCAGCAGTCGGTCGATGTCGTCCGCCGAGAACTTGACGCGTTTGCGCGCGATGATCGAGATCAAGTCGACCCAGTAGTGGCTGTCGACCCGCTCGGAGGCCCTCAGGATGCACTCGCGGCGTACGTCCTCCGGGGCCTGGGTGATGGCCCGAACCTGCGGGAGCGTCCGTGCGTCGCTGTCCCCGATCCAAGATCGGCCCTGAATCGCGCGCATCGCTGCGTCCAGCAGGGACGCCACGTCGTCGACCTGGCCGGATGCGGTGTCACTTGCCTGGTCCACGCTCAGCCTCCGACCAACTGCACGAGCCGGACGAAACGGATGTCGGAGTCCGCGGTCAACGCGAGCTCCTCGTCAAGGTCGGTCACCTGGCGGTCGTCGACAAGCACGAAGAAGCCGTTGCGCCCGAACGCTTCGACCGCACGATCGGCCTGCTGTTCCCAGTCGAGGCGCCGCTGCTTCGGCAGCCGGAACCCCGCCGCGGTCGGCAGCGCACCTTCGGGCATCACCAGCCCCTGGAACACTTCCTGTAGAACGACGTTGAAGCGCGCCACCTCGTCCCGCACGCGCGTTCGCACCAGATCGCGAAGCGTGATGCTACTAGCCACACCTTCCAGTAGCGTCGTCGCACCGACCCGCCCCGCCCCCGACACATCGATGATCTTCACGGTGATCGACATCGCGGCAGCATAGCCACCCAACCGTTCACCCACCCCGCGCCACGGTCAGTGAACTCGGCAGATGCAACTTGCTGCAAATGGGCTCGTCACGCCCGGGCACCTGATGCGGAGATGTCCAGTTGGCGGAGCCGACGAGATATCCATGGGAGGAGATGGCTGGTTGGTTGCTCACGCGACCTTCGTGCCGAGGAGGGCTCGCACCGGGACCTGCTCGATGTACGGCCGATAGGGATGAAGCACTTCCCGGAGCTCCGCTGCGATCTGTGGACGCTCCTTGGGCGAGGGAAGGCGGTCGACCGGTAGCGCGCTGTAGATCCCGCCGAGTAGGTGATCGAAGTCGAGCTCGTCGGCATAGTCGAGCTCGACCTTGCTGACCTCGAAGCCATTGGCCGTCAGGCTCTGGCGATAGCGCTGTTGCGTTGCGTTGTCGGTGCCGCAGCTGTTGGCTGGACGCGCGCCCAACCAGTCGGACAGCCATTCGCGTAACGCCCGTGACCAGTCCGAGTCCTGCAGCCACAGCGGGATCCCGTTGGCCACGACCATGACACCACCTCCAGGACCTAGGAGCGGACCGACCGCGGCAAACAGCGCGTCATGGTCCATCCAGTGCAGTGCTTGCCCGATCGTCACAGCACCAACCGACTGTTCAGCCAACAGCGATCGCAGCAGCGGAAGGTCGGAGTCGCTGCCGACCATCCACGCCACATTCGTGACACCCTGGTCCTGGGCGGCTGAGCGGGCGTGGGCCAGCATGTCTGGTTCGGGATCGACCCCTATCACGGCCCGAACATGCGGGGCGATCGGTGTCGCCAGTTGCCCCGTGCCACAACCGAGATCGATCACGAGATCGTCGCCCTTTAACGAGAACGCATCGACGCACGCGCGGATCAACCCTGACGGATAACCGCGGCGGTATCGGTGATACAGATCAGCAACCTCGCCGCCGAACCCCAGATCCATCGTCTCAGAATGCCTCCTCACGTCGATGATCCGACAGGGCTTCTGCCACCGGCATAACGCCTGTCGGCCGTTCTGGAAGGTGACCGCTGATCGTTCCACCACCGGGCCGGCACTGAGCGATTCTTGCGCGCGGAGCGACGAGGTGCCCGCAACACCCGCCCCGCTTCCCTGCCCGGTCAACGGTCGACGCGCGGGCGCCCGGATCAGGACCGAATACGCCCGAACTCAATACGCAGAGACTCCGGTACTACCGATCAAACGCTACTTACATGCCGATGAGAGGGCGCAAGCCTCCTGCGAGCAACCGCGCGGTCCGGCCAGGGACTGTGAGCCCGTTGTCTATACCTTGCTCGCCACCACGATGTAGTTCTCGGCCTCAGGGTTGTACGTGCTCCTTTCCGTCCGGAGTCCGACCTGGTGCAACTCGCCTGCGAGTTCGTCGTATCGGTAGGGCCAGCACGACAGCAGTTCCGAGCGGACAAGAACCGACCCAGCCGCATCAACTTGCGCGACTGCAATCTCGATGTGGTGCTCCTCCTCCCACTGTGACGCAATCTCCCAGCGGTAGACCACGACGGCATTGCGACCGTTCCGGCGGACAAGACGGTCACTGATGTCGAGCCGGGAACCTCTGGCCCTCACGAGTTCCCAGGTGCGGGAGGTGAGTACCAAGCGCCCGCCACGGCGCAGAAGCCGTGACATCGACTCCAGAGCAGCAACCCTGCCTCTCGCGCCCTCGGCATGGTGCAGCGAGTTGCCAACGCAGAACACCATGTCGAAGGTGTCGTCATCGAAATGGTCGGGCAACTCTTGCCAGTCCGCCCGCACTGTCCGGACAGGTGCCCTGAATTCCTCAGACAACTCCGCAGTCCGACGAACCATCGCTTCGCTGGCGTCAGTTGCGGCCACCTGTATGCCAAGACCGGCGAGGCCGACCGCCAACTGTCCGGTTCCGCACGAACAATCGAGGACGTGAGCGTTCGACGGCACGAGACTGAGGACGTCGTCGAACGACGCAGCGAACTCGGCCGGGGCCAGCTTTGCATCCGAGATGAGCCACTCGTACACCTCGGCAAGCGCGTCATAGCTCGTCACAACTACTACCTCCGACACGGGGCAGACTCACGGTCGCACATCAGTACATCAGCGGAGCAAGTCGGTTCACCAATGGTTTGCAAGGGCAACCCGCCCTGTCATGCCGCTCTGCGTGCGTGCGGCGCCGCGCGCTACTGCCGCAACTCGCGAATCGCGTCGTCCGGCGTGCGAGCATCTGCGCGAGCGGTTGAACTTCTATGACATGTACGGGGAGCTCGCGCTATACGCGCACCACCCTCAGCCTGACATACGCGAAGCGGCGCAGGACCACATCGCTCGCCTGCTTTCCGGCCATAACCATCTAGACGAACTCGTCTGGTAGACGCCGCGCGCCTGTGGCAACTGTCCGAGGAAATGCTGCGCGGCCAGGAGGAGAAGTCGTGAAAGTACAAGGAACAGTCAAGGACGGCTTCGGTGTCGTCCATGACGAACTGCAGGAGGTCTTGGACCAGGGTGACGAGGTCGGGCTGTCGATCGCGTTCGATGTGGATGGTGAGACCGTCGTCGACCTGTGGGGCGGTCACCGCGACCCGGAGCGCAGTACGCCGTGGCGCCACGACACGATCGTCAACGTCTTCTCCACCACGAAGACTGTGACTGCACTGGCCATCCTGGTCCTCGCGGACCGCGGCATCCTCGATCTGGATGAGCCCGTCGCGACGTACTGGCCCGAGTTCGCCCAGAACGGCAAAGAAGAGATTCTCGTCCGGCACGTCATGAGCCACACCTCCGGAGTGTCCGGCTGGGACCAGCCCGTGACTCTGACCGACCTCTACGTACCGACCTCTACCGCAAGGCTCGCCGTACAACGCCCGTGGTGGGACCCCGGCACCGCCGCCGGATACCACGCACTCAGCCAGAGACACCTTCTGGGCGAGTTGATACGGCGCACCGACGGCCGCTCGCTGACCCAGTTCGTCGCCGAAGAACTCGCCGCTCCGCTGGGTGCCGACGTGCAGATCGGAGCACGCGAGCAGGACTGGGACAGGATCGCCGACCTCGAACTTCCGCCTCCGATCCCGTTCGACATGTCGGCCTTGGATCCCACCTCTGTGCTGTGGCAAGTGGCGTGGCTCTCATAATCCCTGGGCGCCGGGTTCGAGTTTCGCCCGCTGCTCGTGGCACCCGACGACACTCGCTGCGTGGGGCCATGGGAAGCCGCTGACCGGCACGCAGCGTGGCGAGCTGGAGGTATCTCCATCTGGGGTGGATGCGGTGATTGCGTTCGCCGAGCGAGGAACCATGACCGGGCGCGGGCTCTACCTTCTGCATGGTGATCCCGCCCGGGGCCGAAGCAGCCGGTGCCGGCCAGCCCGACACGACCGCCCAGCGGCGGCGTGAGGTGGCCACTGCCTTGCTCGCCTTCCCTACGTAGGGCTGACCGGGTTAGATGAACTGCTCCAGGAAGGCACGCGAGTACGGCGTATCGACCCGTTGGTAGCCGCCGGTCGCGTTACACGTCAGCGAGTTCACGAAGGAGGCATCACCGGCCACGTACTGGCCGAGGAACACCGGCCCACCGGAGTCACCGAAGCAAGAGCCCCCGCCGGCCTTGGAGTCGCGGTCGTTGATCTGGAAGGTGACGACCTCATCCTGCACGTTCTTGAGGAACGACGTGGTGAAGCGCCGCTCCGGCACGACGATCTGCGACTTCTTCGCGCCGATGTCAACGCCGTAGCCAACGAGCGTGAACGTCTCGTTCTTCAGCGCGCCCTGGTTGCCGTCGAGCGTGCCCACGGGAAGCAGCGGCGCCGGCACGATGCCCGGCCACTTCGAAGCCGCCGGCGCATCCAGCACCACGACGCCCTGATCGTGCTGCTTGGAGATCGACAGCTTGCCGGTCCACCCCGGATCGGGGTGTGCCGTGCCGGTGATGTAGTTCGCCGCGCGCGCCGCTCTCTCCTGCGGGGTGATGCCCGGCGCAAGCGGATCGAGTGGCAGGTCGGTGTTGAACGACACGTAGACGTTGGTCGCCGGGCTCGCGCCGGTGTCCCCCGTGCAGTGACCCGCGGTGAGCACCACCGTCGGCGAGATCAGCGTGCCGGAACAGCGGAACCGACCCGACTCGGTGGTGAACCGGACAACGCCCACGTTGGTATGCACCTCATCGCGCTGCCCGCCAATGATCGCCGCGGCCGGCTGCACGGTCAGCAGCATGCAGGCAACAAGCGACAAAGCGCTGAGCGCGCCCGCCAGTCGGCCGATCCGAACTCGTCGCATCACGGACTCCCCTCACCCGACCATCCCTCGCAGTATGGTCAGCCCCTGCGACAGGTGCAATACCGCAGATCTCGTCACGTCGACCTCAGTCGGCCCGCGGTCTGAAAGGTCGAACTCGAGGTGTACCGGCCAGGCCGCAGGTCGGCCTGCATGGACGTCGGTCCAGGTCTCGCCGAACTGGTCTCGCCTGTATCCAGGCACGTCAGGTCGGTCGGCGATGACGCAAATCCCGCGAAGTTCGGCAGAGATCAGCTTCGCCGTGCCGGCCGCTGGCTGAAGGGCGTGCGGATCGCTGGTGGGCTCACCGCGATGCGCCGGGTTCGCGTCGGCCGGGTCGGCGCCAGCTACTGGATAGGCGCACCCTGTGGCGGCGACGCCGAGCACAATCAGTGCAGTAAGGAGGACGCGCACCACGCGACCTGAGAGCATGGCCGCTGCCACGCCCGCCCAAGGCCATGACTCGACCTCCACCTGAACCGGTGGTTCGGCCGGCCCGCCTGGCCATCCGCCACCAACCGTCGCTCGCCGTGGGATCATTCGTGGTGCGAAATGGAGTCGAAAGAGGTCGGCTAGCGGGGCCAGAGTCCCTTCGAACACAGAGTTCTGACGCCTAGTGAGGCTGGTTGCTAGGGCATCATTCCCCTTTTGATCCGCGGTTGGGGGGTGCGCAAGCTCAACCCATTCCTCCAGTCCTTCACCGACGGGCTCACCAAGCACAAAGACGGCATCTCCATCAAGTGATCTGCGCGGCGGATCGGGCCTCACCCATCCGCCGCCCGAACCTGCATCCATGGACGGAGTTCAGCCCGCACGAGTTCGTAGGCCGCGGCGGCACCCTCCCCCATCTCTACAGCCACTACGGCTTCCGCGGCACTGCTCCTCAGCCGCTGGAGACCTGAACGTCGCATCCGTAGAAGTGGGCGAGATAGACCTTGGAGCTGCCGCGGGGGTCGAGTTGGACCGGGGGGCCTCCCGGCTGTGTCCCACCGAAGTCGAGGGGGCGTCCGTCCGTGGCGTCGTGCAACTCGAAGTCGCAACGACCGTAACTGTTGAAGGCGACGACGCGGACGATGGCTTTGTCGCCGGACGGCACCGTGAACGCGTCACTGTCACCGGTCGCGTTCTTCTGTGCGAAGGGAAGGGCGATCTGACCGGTACCGGCGGAATGCGTCACAATGCAGACGGGATCGCTGGCGTTCGCCTCGAACCTGCCGGTGTCCGCGATCTGGAAGCTCACAGGCCCCCAGAGATTGTCGAACACCTTCTGTTGGCCGCTGTCGACATTCCTCACCGTGACGATGCAGCCGCCGGCGCCGCGTACCCTGAGCCGCCACGGGGAGGCCTCGTTGAACTCGTCGGCCGCCGCTCCACCCCCTCCGGGCGGGTCGTTGTCGTTCACCAGCTGCAAGGCGACCACGGTCCCGGCTGCGAGGACCACTCCTGCGCCGGACAGGTAAACCAGCCGGCGGCGCCACGACCGTACGTACCGGTCCTGGCGGGCCGGCTCCGGCCGCGGTTCCGGTCGCGGTTCAGGCTGCGGGCGCGGGCCTGGGGCGGCGGCACTTAGCGCTGCCGTCGCCGCGGCGGCCACCGAGCGGCTGTCGTCGTCTGCCAAACGCTCGAGGGCCACCCTGGCCGCCAGCGCCAACCCGGCATTCCTGCCCTGCAGCAGGCCGGCAAGCTCCTGCACCGCGCCGACCCGGACCGTGGCCAGCGGATGGTCGATCAGCTCGCGAAGCTCGGCCGGCAGCGGCGCCGGTACAGTGACCGGACGACTGCGGCGGGCAATGTACAGCTCACCTTGCATCTCCACGTCGCGGCTGGGGGTTTGGTGAGGATTCCGTTCGCGGACCCGGTCGAAGACGTAGTCGTAGAGCTCGTTGAGCGACACCCAGCCGTCCTGGTCGAGATCTGCGTCCCCGCTGGCCAGACCTTCCACCAAGGCAGCGGTGAACACGGACGGACTGCTGCGGTCATCGGCGAGCCGGTCACCTTCGAACGCGTACTCCGTCGCGCTCGAAGCTGTGATCACCGCGCGGCCCCGGCCACCGCCCAGCTTCCCACCGGAGAAGCTGTCCAGCACGTTGGCATCACCGGCGGCCCGCACAGTCACGCCCCGGCCGAAAGCGCCGCCATAACAACAGTCCAGCAGCAACACGATGCTGCGCGACCTGCTCATCCGCAGACATCGCTGCACGAAGTCGGCGGACACAGCGGTGGAACCCAGCCGGTTCGGCAGGGTGTTGCGCGCCGCGAAGAACAACTCCCCGGACTCGCTCTTGAGGCCGTGGCACGAGAAGTGCAGCAGCAACACGTCCTCGGGCCGACTGTCCGCGAACAAGTCCTCGACCCGCCCCTGGATCACGTGTGCCGACTCGTTGCGGACGACCTCGACGTCGAAACCACCGATCCCGGGGTCACCCAAAACGCCGCCGAGAGCCTGCGCATCCGCCGCCGGCGCGCGAAGCCGCCCGAGCCCCTCGTGCTCGTAGACGTCGTTCGCGACAATCAGCGCCTTGCGCCGCCCAGCCATCCAGCCGCCTCCCCCCCGGCCCGGAGCGCATCCTCACTCTCAGTGTGGGCCACCATCGACCGCCAAGTCCACGAACGCCTCAAAGCGTCGACAACACCCAGATAACGAAAACCGGCGGCATCACCACGCAGTACGTGCATCGCGTGGGCGACTGGTTGGTGTGGGGACCACGCCATGAACGGGCAGCGGGGCCGCGATCTGACGCATGTCCAGGCCCACGAGTTGGCCGCGGACCTGGAGTTGCAGTACGACGTCCAAGGCGCCAGGAAACGAAGGTCCGGCGGGTCAGCCCGCCGAAACCGGTCGACGCCTGGCAGACCGCCGGCGAGCTGGACGCTTGAACCAGCGAGGGGCGGTCGCAGGCTGGGGCGCGTACAGCTGCCCGATGGGCGCATCGCCTGCATCGACGAGCAAGACCTCCGACCCGCAGACGCCGCCTCGCAGCAGCCCCGATCGGAACAACAGGTTGATTAGGCCCGGCGTGCTCTGTTCGGAGTCGAACCTTTCGGGTTCAGCCTAGGGTTTCATCGCTCCTCGGTTGTACTGCGTCATCTGCGCTGCTGGCGGGTCTCGTCGCGGCCGGTCAGGGCGCCTAGGGTCTTGTCGACCAGGCCGCGGGATGCGGCCTCGAAGCTGCTCTCGGTCGCGTCGGCCAGGAGTTCCGGAAGGTCCTTTCCGCCCTTCTCGTACAGGTCGAGGCGGTTCGTGGCTTCGGCGAAGCGCAGATAGGTGTCGACACTCGCTACCACGATGCGTGCGTCGATGGTGAGCAGTTCGATCCCGACCAGAGACACCCGGACGTAGGCATCGATGACGAGACCCTTGTCGAGGATGCTGTCGATCACGTCCGCGAGACTGCTCGGTGCGGGACGCTCGAGATAGCCGCCGGAGCGGCGAGGGCCTGAGGCCGAGACCATCGTTGGTCTCCCTTCTGGGTCGACTGTGTAGACGGAGGCCCTGCGTTGGGGGTCTCGATGCCGCATCGGGCGACACGAGATGCAGGGCCTCCGCGACGGCGGGCTGCCCCCAGCCACCCAAATCGGGAAGAGACTCGGTCGGTACCCAACGCCCAAACCCTCCGGGCGCGAGGCTGACGGAAGTCGCGGACGGTCCGTAGGCGGGCTACGGCTACTCGCGTTGGGGCACCGACCTAGGCTGCTGCCAGGGCAGCCTCCGTTGTGCAGGCAGTCCTCACTCCAGAACTGCTTGCCTTCAGCAACTGATTGCCTACGTCAACCGAAGCAGCCGGCTCACCGGACGCGACGCCCGGCCGGAACGGGTACAGAACGGCCAGTCCTGGACCGACAATCTGGCTGCGGTGGGTGACGCAACGCTGCCCTCGACCAGGCCTTCGCCGTACGTCGACGGCGTACCGGGAGATCCGTCTGTCAGCCAGGCAACCTTCAAGTACCTTCATGTCCTCCCGCGCGGTGTTCCGTGCAGACCGACGTACTCTCTGTGCAACGGCGAACGCACGCGCTTCGGCGGACGGCCAGCTCAGTTGTGTCTGGGGCGCCTAGACGTTCCGCACGCGCCGACGCAGGCGCCACGTCTTCAGCTTGGCCCAGAGGCGGGCCAGGAAAAGCTTGATCCTGTGGCCCCAACTCAGGGGCAGCGCCTTGACCATCCGCTTCGTCAGCCGGCTTGGCTTGACCGTGCTCGCCGCCGCGGTGGTCGATCCTGTGGTTTTCTTCGCCGCCTTCTTGACGGGCTGGGTAGGGTTGGGGCTCATCGTTGCTCCTCGGATCGGATCATGCACCGCGCCGGCCGCGTCCTTCCCCCGGCAGACGATCCCTGACGCGCTACTTGCTTCCCTGTGCCCGATGCCGCCCCGCACATTCCCGTCCAGCCCTAGATCATGTCACTTCGACTGCATGATGGGCGCGTCGGCGGCCTCGCCGCGCAGACAGGCACCGCGAGCGCCGCTGTCCACTCGTCACCCCGCAGTCAGCAAGCAGGTCGTCGTGGCCGGAGTCGCGCGAGCCGGTCCACACTCACCCCTGGCCGAGCATCATGGTGGTACACCGGCCGGCACGGATCCGTTACTACACCGGCGACACCTTGACGTTCACCTCATCGGACCAGCCTCCTGTCGCCGGGTCCGGCCCGCGGGCCGGGTGGCTGGAGCCCGAGGGGCCGCACTCGGTGGAGAATATCGACGATCACAGCTATGGAGCGTTCCGCATCGAGCTCAAGCAGCTCAGATGTGAAGCCTCCGGTCGCTGCACGAGCTTGACGGCGTCCGCACGGTTTCGACCGCGGTCAGCGCCGTGGTGTTCGCCGGCCTGTGCGTCCCCGTCGGCATCACCGGTCTGGCCTTCAGCGACATCCCCAGCTTCGCCTCGATGGGTGTCGCCGCCGGCCTGGTCGTCCTTGCGACCCTGACCGCAGCCAGCACCCTACTGTCCGCCGCCCTGGTACCCCTGGGCGACCGGGTCCTACCCCGCCGAACCCGACGCGGCACGCGCGCCCCGGGCTCATTCCGGTCCGCCTGGGCCGAGCGCGCCACCAGGACGGTCGTTCGCCGGCCAGTCACCGCCCTCTGCATCGGTCTGCTCGCACTGCTCACCCTGGCGCATCAGCACTCGGCATGCGACTCGGCCAGAACGACGCCGGCAGCGAGCTCGCCTCGAATCCGACCCGGCAAGCCTACGACCTGGTCGCCGACCCATTCGGCCCCGGCGCGAACGGCCCGCTCACGTCGTCATCGACACGTCCCAGGCCTCCCCCACCACCCTGGCCAAGCAACTCGGCTCGGTCCCCGGAGTAGCCACCGTGACGCCTCCCGTCGTGTCCGGCGACGGCACAACAGCGGTACTGAACTTCATACCGACCACAGGACCACAGGACCAATCGACGTACGACCTGACACACCGGCTGCACGACACCCTCCCCGGCGGCGTCGAGCTGACCGGCCCCACAGCCGGAATCGTCGACATGACCACAACCCTCGGCGACCACCTGTGGCTGGTGATCGCCGCAGTACTGGCCGCCACCCTCGTACTGCTGATCGGTGTCTTCGGATCCCTCGTCCTCGCAGTCAAGGCCGTGCTGGCAAACCTCTTGTCGGTCGCCGCCTCGTTCGGGGCGCTCACCGTGGCGTTCCAAACCCGGCCGGCGCCCAACTGCTCGGACTGGCCGGACCCGGACCAATCGCGGCCTGGGCACCCGTGGTTCTGTTCACGATCCTGTTCGGACTGTCCACCGACTACGAGGTCTTCAGCTCAGCCGAGTCAAGGAAGCCGACACCGCCGGACTGGGACACCGCGACAGCATCATCGAAGGACTCGCGTCGAGCGCGAAGGTGATCACCTGCGCCGCTGCCATCATGATCGCAGTAGCAGCAGGGTTCGCCGCCGACCCCAGCATCATGGTCAAGATCATCGGAGTCGGCATGGCAGTCGCCATCCTGGTCGACGTCACGCTCGTCCGGCTGCTCATCGGTCCCCGCCACACTCGCGATCCTCGGCCACCGAACCTGGTACCTGCCCTCGGCGCTGCGCCGAGTCCTGCGCCACCAACCACCCCAAACCGGCGCAGTCGATGGGGAAATCGACAGCCAGGAACTCGTCCATCAAGCGGCCCCGGAGCCACTACTGCGCAAGTGATTGTCTAGGCAGTAGCAGATGTGCGAGCTGATTTACACCCGAGATGTGTAGATGTCTCAACGCGAGCAGCTTGGGGTCGGCCGAGGTGTGAGGATCAATCGCTTTCAGTGAAGGGTGTGGTCGACGGCGTGCGGTCAGCGCGGACCTGTTCGAAGCCGTAGTACAGGGCGAGCAGGAACTGCACCAGCAAGGTGAGCGGGGCCGATACGAACGACAGGCCGATCGTCAGTGCGTAGAACAGGGTGCCGACCGAGAAGCGGAGAACCGATCTGCGTTGTTGCGCCGGACTCAGGTTGTGATCGACCAGGTGTTTGCGCAGCACGTGCCACCAGATCAGGCTGAACGCGATCGCCGCGAGGGTGAGGTTCGTGCTGTAGACGGCGGCCGCGACGTTGGCGTTGGCGGAGTCGTCCAGCAGGTGCTCCGCGAACAGGTTCGTCGGGAACGGCAGCAGCGCCGTCCAGAGCAGGAGCAGCAGGTTGAGGAACATCAGCTCGCGGTCGGCCCGCTGGATCTGCCGGAACATCGAGTGGTGGTTGACCCACATGATGCCGATGACCGCGAAGCTGGTCAGGTAAGCCGCGAACTGCGGCCACTCATGCAGCAGGGCCGGCCACAGGCCTTCACCAGGATCGAGTTCGGGCGGGTGCAACTCGATCACCAGCAGGGTGATCGCGATCGCGAAGACTCCGTCGCTGAATGCCTCGATCCGGGACGTGTCGGCGAGGTCCGGCTGGGTGGCCACGGCGCGATTGTGACCCCTTCGAGCCGTCCCGCGACAGACTTCGCCACAGCCTAGGCGGAATCGCTGGAGTCCGATCAGACAGCCGGCTGTTCAGTAGGTGATGAAAGCTGTCAGGAGCCCGAAGATTTCACGCGGCGTCGGGACCGAAGACAGCGAACTGCTCGACCGCCTGCCGCAGGCGGATCCGGTCCGGATAGCCGTATGCGGCGCCGACGGAGTACACGTCATGCGGATGCCACTTGACCACGGCGGCGACGTACCACACCGGCTTGCCGGCAGCCAGCAGCGTCACGATCACTTGGTGCTCGGTGGTGGTGGTGAACATCGGAGGCTCCTTCCGCACGGTTCCTCGGGGATATCTCCACGATCGTCCGCACTGTCCTCGCGAGCACTGGCGTTGCCACCCCAACCTCGGTGGACTTAGGTCTACCCGCAGGCGACAGCGGTCAGGACCGCGACTCCGCTGCGAACGGGAACGGCTTCCGGCCGCGGGCCTGGAGCTGATAGCGCTGGTGGAGCACCACGGCGATTGCGAACACCACGGCGGCCACCAGAATCGGCAGCCACAGGGCCCCGCCCGCTATCGCGGCGACCGCGAAGCCGCCGACAGCGCCGAGCAGGACGCTGTTGATCACGCCGACCATGCCGACGGCGCTCAGCACGACCTGCCAGCGCGACCGCAGGTAGCCATCGAGAGCCAGCACGGCGGCGATGTCGTCGGTGGGGGCGGCAACGCCGAGGTAGCCACTGAGCCCGGGAGCCGCTTCGTGGTAGAAGCGCCGGATCCGGTTGATGCGCTGCAGATAGAGCGTGTCCTCGATCGAGGACTGCAGCACGCGCTCGAACGTGACCAGGCCGAGGAAGCTCAGCACCGGGAACAGCACCAGCCCGAACGTCAGCAGCGTGCTCCGCGACGTCTGCCCGGCGAACGCGAGCGCCACCAGGCCGGCCGACACGGCCCCGAGAAAAATGCTGGTACGCCCGTTGGACTCCGAAATGGTGGCCGACCGCGCTGTCTGCAGGTTGAAGTGCTCGGTGGTCATGATCGTGATGGCCGCCTGCGGGTTTTCGGGCAGTGACTCGTACGGATGCTTCATGGCAGGCATCCTTGCCGACGCCTCCGGCCCTGCATAGCTACCACGAAACCCACGCCATGCCTGCCCCGGTCACCGGACGGGTTCGTACACGGCGATATACATCGTGCCCCGGCTGGTCGGTGCGGAGACTACTCGTGCTGTCGCAACGCCCGCCGGCCGTGCGTCCACCGTCCCGGAGACCGGGCCGAAGAAGGGTCCGACGGCCGGAAAGCTGCCATTCCGATCGACCCAGGGATAGCGGCGGCCCTCCGGATCGATGCCCTCCATGCGGAATCGAACCCCGTCGGCGAAATCGGATCCGCCGAGCCGCACGACGAAGCGACGATCAGCCGGCGTCGGGACGCTCACCGTGGCACCCTGCCGGACCGCTGCACTCTTGACGGCTGCGAGCCGGTAGGTCGTGCCGTCGATCTCTTCTACGACCTGGAGTTCATGTCCGGCGACGTGCCGTTCTTCGCCGCGCTCGTAGATGGCGAGAGCGAGACGGACCCGCGAACTCGGCTCCATGCCGCCGGGTTCGGGCGACTTCTTGAAGGAGTAGGTCAACGCCAACGTCGAGCCAACGGTGATGGCACGGCGCTGTTCCAGGTTGGCAAGTCCACGGGCATAGCTGTCCACCGGTAGCACCACCGGGTCGGGCGAGGACGGCGGTGTGCAGGGTCCTGTCATGATCAGCGGTCCTCGCTCGCGTGACAAGGCCACCCAAGGCAGCTCGTTGGGGGTGTCGCGGGGCTGTGGTGCGCCAGGGTCGGCGCAGTACTGATACAGCACGATGTTCGTCGTGGAGACCTTCCAGCGCAGCGTGATCGAGTCCTGGCCGGGCTCGCCGATGACTGCGGCGAGCAGTGTGCGGCCGCCGAAGGTCTTGCGGTAGGTGACGCCGGCCGCTGACACGTCGCCGGGCGGTGGTGACACGATCACGCCTGGCGTCGGGCGGTCGACCGGGTTGTTCGGTCGTGCGCCGTCGTGGTCGAGCAGGGCTGGAGCCGCGAGTGCCAGTGCGGCCACAGCCGCCGCCGCGCCGACGATGACGCCGGTACTGCGGCGCCGGACGATCCGGATCTTGCGCTGAATGCCAGGGAACAGGTCCGGGTCGTTCCGGTCAGCTTCTCGAGAGCGGGTCCGGAGTTCGCCCCGCAGGTCGTCGAGGTTCATCGGTTCGCCTCCTGCCCTGATCGGTCCAGCGCCGGGTCCAGCCGCAACTTGGCAAGCGCCCTGGTGGAATGGCGTTTCACGGTGCCGATCGTGCAGCCGAGGACCCGCGCGGTCTCGGTCTCGGTGAGGTCTTCGTAGAACCTGAGCACGATCACCGCGCGCTGCCGCTTCGGCAGCCGGCGAAGCGCACGCCACAGGTCGCTCCGTTCCTCGGCGCCGGTCGTCGGCTCGCCGGCATCAGGAAGCTCGGCGGTGCTCTGCTCACCGTTCCACCGTCGCCGCCACCACGACGCGTAGGTGTTGACCATGACCTTCCGCACGTAGGGTTCCGGGTCGTCCGCCTCGATCCGGTTCCACACGAACCACGCCTTGGCCAACGCGGTTTGGACCAGGTCCTCGGCCAATGCGTGATCGTGAGTCAGCAGGTACGCCGTACGAAGCAATTGGCGTGACCGTGCCGTGACGAACGCGTCAAATCCCTCCGCTGCCGTCATCGGTCCCCCTGACGCAGGACAAGCCTGCCAACTCCGATGGTCACACCCCACAAGACCGGTTGGAACGAGTGCATGGATGACACAAGCTGCGAAGTTGCGTCGAAGTGACCGGGCTCTGGCCCTGTCGCTGGGTGGGGCGACAGGGCCAGAGGTGGTCGGAGTGGTTCGGGGTCACTTGACCTCGGACTTCATGACCAGGCGGAGGCCGAGGAGAGCCGGCAGGAGGATCCAGGCCGTTGCCGTGACGGCGATGTTGGCCCACTGCTCGGCGGTGAGGGTGCCTTCGAACAGGGCGGCCTGGGCGTAGTTCAGGTCCACCCACGGCTGCAGGTCCCGGAACCGCTCCTGGCTGGAGGCCAGGACTCCGGAGACGGTGGGCAGCAGGAAGGCGTAGACGAAGTACGTCACCAGTGCCCCCGCCGACCTGCGGATCACCATGCCCAGCATGGTGCCGGTCAGCAGGCAGAGCAGGCTGCCCAGCAGGATGTTGAGGGCCTCGGCGAACGACACGTCCCACACCAGGTCCGTCCCGGCGATCGCGGTTCCGATCACGTTGCCGACGGCCCCGATCGCGAAGGCGAACAGCATCGAGACGACGGCCACGGCGACCGACGAGACCACCTTGGCCGCCACGATCCGGGTACGGCGCGGCACCAGCGTGAACGTCGTCAGACCGCTGCGCTGGCTCCACTCGCCGGTGATCGACAGGATCGCGATCATCGGCAGCACCACCGTCATCGGGAATCCGATCGCCTTGGCGAAGGTGTAGTACGTGAGGCTCGCGTCGGGGGCGAACGCGATCGTTCCGATCGTGGTGAGCAGGGCGGTGATGACGATGCTCGCCATCAGCCAGAAGCCTGATCGGGTGTCGAACATCTTGCGCAGTTCGACGCTGACGACGCGTCCGAAGGGTACGGCGCCGACGTCGACGCGCCGGCCTGTCTCGGGGCGGACGGCGATGGCGGTCATGCTGCTTTCCTTTCTCGTTGGGTGTCTGCGGTGAGCTGCAGGAACATCTCCTCCAGCCCGCCGTCGGCGGTGCGCAACTCGACCAGCGCCACGCCTGCTTCCTGAGCCACGCGACCGACCCACTCCGAGGGCGCGTCGGTGCGCAGGGCGCCGTCATCGGAGACGGTGGTGTGGACCCCGGAGGTGTCGAGGGCCCGCTTGAGGGCGTACACGTCCCCGGCCCGGGCGACGGTGCCCGCGGACTGCAGGAGCTGTGCCTTGGCGCCCTGGCAGACGATCTTGCCCTTGCCGATCATCACGATGTCGTCGGCGACGACCTCGATCTCGCGCAACAGGTGCGAGGACAGCAGGACGGTCCCGCCCTGGTCCGCGTAGTCGCGGAGCAGGTCCCGCATCCAGCGGATGCCGGCCGGATCGAGCCCGTTGGCCGGCTCGTCGAGAATCAGCACGGCCGGGTCGCCGATCAGGGCGGTGGCGATGCCGAGCCGCTGACGCATCCCGAGCGAGTAGGTGCCCACCCGGCGGTCCGCCTCGGTCCCGGTGAGGCTGACCAGCTCCAGCAGCTCGTCGACCCGGCGGCTGGGCAGGCCCATCAGCCGCTGAGCGATGGTGAGAGTCTCCCGGCCGGTCCGGCCGGCGTGCTGCGCGGAAGCGTCCAGCATCACGCCGACCTCACGTCCCGGGTTCGGAAGATCCGCGAACCTGCGGCCGGCGATGGTGGCATGTCCGGACGTCGGCGTGGTCAGGCCGACCATCATCCGCATCGAGGTCGACTTGCCGGCCCCGTTCGGGCCGAGGAAACCTGTCACCCGGCCGGGTGGCGCGACGAAACAGATGGAGTCGACGACCGTGTTGGCGCCGTACTTCTTGGACAGCGAGTCGATGGTGATCATTCGCGATTGCTCCTGGCGTGGTTGGGATGGTTGCCCCCGTACCTCAAACGCTAGGAATGCGACGGCCGGAGCGCGTCGTCACGAGGTCGCGATCACCTCAGACCTGCCGACGAGCCGGATGTCCTACTCAAGTAGGAGTTCTCAGCGGGAGCCGTCGGAACCCTGCTGCAGCCCCGGATCGGACGCATCGAACAGGCCCGTCTGATAAGCGAGGACGATCGCCTGCGCGCGGTCGCGCAGGTCGAGCTTCTGCAGCAGGCGGGTGACGTGGGTCTTGACCGTGGTGTCGCTGATGAAGAGTCGCTGCCCGATCTCGGCGTTGGAAAGGCCTTGCGTGATCAGGCGGAACACTTCCAGCTCGCGGGTGGTCAGGGTGTTCACGGCCTTCGGCGGCGCCTGCGGGTGCAGGCGGGTGAAGTGCTGGATCACCCGCTTGGTGATGGTCGGCGACAGCAGCGCATCCCCGCCGGCAACGGTTCGCACCGCGGCGATCAGCTGTTCCGGAGGGTCGTCCTTGAGGACGAACCCACTCGCACCGGCGCGCAGGGCCTGGTAGACGTAGTCGTCGAGGTCGAACGTGGTGAGGATCAGGATCCGCGCGGACGCGTCGGCCGCCAGGATCCGCCGGGTCGCCTCGAGCCCGTCGAGCTCTGGCATCCGGATGTCCATCAGGATGACGTTCGGGTGGAACCGGGCCGCCTGGGCCACCGCCTCGCGGCCGTTGCTCGCCTCCGCCACGACCTCCAGGTCGGGTTCGTCGGCCAGCAGCAGCCGGAATCCCGCCCGGACCATCGACTGGTCGTCGACCACGAGAACGCGGATGGTCATCTGGCACCGCCGTCCAATGGAAGCCGCGCGCGGAGCACGAAGCCGCCGGTCCGCGCGGTGCCCGCGGTCATGTCCCCGCCGAAGATCTTGACCCGCTCGCGGACACCGACCAGTCCGTGGCCGAGACCGGCTTCGGCGGAGGGACCGCCCGGGCCGTCGTCGCGCACCTCGAGCAGGAGCTCTGTCGCGGAATAGTCCACGTCCACCTCCGCGTGGCTGGCGCGGGAGTGCTTGAGGGCGTTGGTGAGTCCCTCCTGCACGATGCGGTAGGCAGAGAGGTCGAGGCCGGGCGGCAGCGGGAACGGTTCACCCCGGATCTCGAGCTTCACCGGGAGCCCCGCAGCCCGTACGTCGTCCGCGAGTGCGTCGAGGTTGTCGAGTCCAGGGTGCGGCAGGAGCTCGAGCTCGTCCCCGTCCTGCCGCATCGCACTGAGCAGGCGACGCATCTCGGCGAGCGCCGTACGTCCGGCGTGCTCGACGTTCCGCAGGGTCTCCCGATCCTCCGTGTCGGTCAGGGGCATCCGGTGCCGCACGGCCCCCACCTGGAGAACCATCACGCTGACGGCGTGCGCGACGACGTCGTGGAGCTCTCGAGCGATCCGGCCGCGCTCCTCGGCCACCGCGACGCGAGCCGCCGCCTCCCGCTCCCGCTCGGCCCGAGTCGCGCGCTCCTCGGCAGCCTCGGTCCGCTCGGTGCGCTGCCGCAGCGCGAAGCCGAGGAGCCAGCCGATCGCGAACAGCACCGGCGTGAAGATGATGTCGCCGCGCTGGTGAAGCGGGTCGTTGTAGATGACGATCGCGGCGCCGCTGAGCACGATCGCCAGGCCGATGCGTGCCTGGCGATCGCTGCGGGAGTTGCCGAGCAGCAGGGCAGCGCCCATTCCCGCGAGGAAGAGCCCGGCCTTGTCGACGATGAGCCGGCCGTCCGCGAACGACACCGCCGCACTCGCCAACCAGGTGACCGCCGGCGCGGCGAACGGGAAACGGCGGCGTGCAAGCAGGGTCAGGACGATCGCAGCGACCACCAGCACCTCGAGCCACAGCAACACGCCGGTCGGGCGACCCGGGGCGTCGCTCAGCGCCGTAGCGATCGCGCTCTCGACCGCCGCGATCACAATCAGCAGGTCGAGACCGTACCTCGAGAAGAACAGCCGCGCTCGGCTCACCTCGTCAACGTACGACAGCACAACGTTGTCTGCGTCCTACCAAGGTAGTACTGCCGTTCATCGCTTGGTGCCCGCACGAACACGGCCTTCCGACGACGCGCCGCCGGGTGCCCGCCGCCTAGCGTCGTGACCATCGGAACCCGAGGAGGTGGACGAGATGGCAGGATCGTTGATCGTCGAGGTCGAGACCGGTATCTGGACCGGTTCGATCCACCCGCACAACGGCTACTACGCCGGCGACTTCAGCGACGCCCCCGCGCCCACCCGGACCGACCTGGACGCGATGACCGCCGTCTGCCGCGACCTGACCCAGGCGCACCCGCACTCCTGACCAAGAGGACTGACTGCGGTCAGCAGTCCCGGTGGAGGTCCTCGACGATCCAACGGCTCGGGGCGCTTGCCGCGCGTACTGCGATTCGCATGTCTCCTCCATGAGATCGGTAAGCGATATCCAGCGGCGTTGAGTACGCGAGGCGTCGGCTTTTGGTTCAAGGAGGAACTGACGGGCGGGTCGGGCCCCCACCACTCGACCCGCCCGCAGGCTTAGTGGGCTACTCGTTCGGAGTGGAGCGCGTTGAGGCGTTGGGCGGCAGTGCGTTCCTCGGGGGTTACGCAGATGTGGTCGCCGGGGACGGCTTCGCGCCAGACGTAGCCTTCGACGCAGGTGCCGTTGGCGGTGGCGAGGTGGGCTCGGATGTGGGCGGCGTTCTGTTGCTGGGTCAGGGCCCGCTCGTCGGGGGTCACGCAGACCGTGTCGTCGGGGGTCGCACGTCGGAAGAGGTAACCGCTCAGGCAGGTGCCGGTTTCGGAGCCGGTGGCGTTGCCGGTGATGGTGACGCGGCGTTCGACGTTGCCGGGATCCAGGCGTACGACGAGGACGGCTTCGTGGGCCCCTAGTCCCATCGGTTCGAAGCGCAGCCGGATCGAGCACGCCGTGCCTGGCTTCAGGGTGCCGTTGCAGACCTTGGTGAGGGTGAAGGCGGAAGCCTGGTCGCCGTCGAGGCTGACGGTGGCGATCTGGACGTTGGTGGTGCCGGTGTTGCGGATGCCGATCTGCTTGCAGGCCTTGGCCTCCCCGGCCGGGACGTCGGGGCATTGCCGGTTCGCCGGCAGCTCGACCAGCTCTGATGATGAGGGTTTGGGGGTCGGAGAGGGTGTCCTCGTCGGTTCCGACGTCGGCTGAGAGGTCGGTGCAGAGGTCGGCTGGGATGTCGGCTGGCGGATCGTCGTGGGCTTCCCGGCGGGCGCCGCCTGGACCTGCGGTGGTGTTGGGGTCGGGCTGCGTTTGGTGGTCACGAAGGTGCCGGAGCCAGTGGCAGTCAGGGATCCGTTGCCCGCGATCGCCTCTGGAATCGTGAACCCGCTGATGGTGATCAGGAGTGCGACCGCGCTCAGCGAAGCGATGCCGATCGTCCGGGCCAGCCCTGGTCCCTGCGTGCTGATGACGGCCACGACCAGCGGGCTCAGCGCGGCGCCCAGCACCGTCGCGGTCCGTCCCGCGCCCAGCGCCGGAACGATCGCCGAGCAAACGACCGACGCGAGGACGGCGAAGAACAGCGACTTGCCGCTGAAGGCATGCGTGTCCTTGATCTGCCGGCTGAGCGGCCGCCGGTTCTGCTGCGGTTCCATGGTTCTCCACACCGTCTTCCACATGGTCTTTCACCCCCGAAGACAGCCTTCGCCGACCGGAGGCGTGACCACCGTTTCAAATACGTGGTCAAGCCGATGTATTTGGCGACCGGTTCGCGACTCCGACTATCGAGTCCGGGGGGAGGGCTGGCGCGGTGCGCGGGTCGCCTGGTGACACACCAGGGGGAGGCGGCCCCGCACCACGTCGGAGAACCAAGGAAACAGAGGGATCGACGTGACCACCACAGCAGCACCGGGTCCGCGCCCGCGGCGCGGGCCGGCGATGAAGCCGTTCACCCGGCGGATGATCGGCACGATCAACTTCGCCGAGGCCGTCCTGACCCTGGTCGGGCTCGTCGCCGCGTACGGGATCGCCGAGCGGCTGGTGTCCGCGCAGGAGCTCGCCGGGCCGGACCTGGTCGCGACCCGGACGGTGCACTGGTGGGGACCCGACTTCACCACCACCTTGAACATGTCGCTGCTGATCGTCGGGGCAGCGGCCGGCGCCGTCGGCAGCGTCATCCACCAGAGCATGGTCTTCGCACAGCGAGCCGGTCTGGAGACCCTCGAACGCGGGTTCGTGTGGTGGTACCTGCTCCGCCCGGTCTGGTCCGCACTGCTCGGCGCGGTCGTCGTCGTTGCCTTCAACACCGGTCTGATCAGCATCGGCGACGAGACGACCTCCACGGCCGGCGTGACGGTCCTGGTGATGGCGGGGTGCCTGGCCGGCCTGTTCACCGACCAGGCGATGCGCCGGCTCCGGCCGATGCTGGGCGCGACCCCGCCCGAGGAGACCCAGGTCCCCGACGACGAGACGACCCCGAGCGCCGACCGGCGCTGACTACTCCGGCAGCAGCACGGCACCGACACCATGTTGGGCCGCCGCCTGTGCCTCGGCGATGAGGGCGGCGGCCGCGTCCTGGCCGTTCTCACCGGTCCGCGACATCCGGGCCGCGATCAACCCCGAGACGACCGGCGTGCTGAACGACGTACCACTCCACTTCGCGATCCCGTAGAACTGCTCGACCCGTCCGGTGGCGTCGTGCGGTGGCTCGGTGTACGTGTAGGTCCCGACCGGGAACGCGTTCACCAGGTCCTGGCCGGGCGCGTAGACGTCGACCCAGCCGCCGAAGTTGCTGAAGTCCGCGCGGCCGCGCCAGTACGTGCCGAGCGCGCCGACGGACACCGTGTACGGCGCCGCCGCCGGCCAGAACGGCTTCCGGTCACTGTCGTTGCCCGCCGCAACCACCATGACGACGCCCTTGTGGTGGCTCAGCCGGCGTCCGTGGAACACCGGGAAGGTGAGCAGCCCGGTCGCGTCGTACGTGTAGGTCCCGGCCGACATGCTGATGATGTCGGGGTGGTGTTCCTCGAGCACGTCGTCCAGCGCCTGCACCAGATCGGATTCCAGCACCCCGTCCCCGAAGCCGAACACCCGCTTGACGTAGACCTCGGCAAGCGGCGCGATGGAGCGGATGATCCCGGCGATGAACGTCCCGTGCCCGGCGTAGGTGTCGATGGTCGTGCCGTTCGCACCGAGGTCGTCGTCACCTTCCACGCCTTGCAGCCACCGGCTCCGTTCCCGGGCCGACTCGTCGAGACCGGTGTCGACGACGACCACCTTCACGCCCTCGCCGGCGCAGCGGTCGGAGCTGAGGCTGGGGTACGGCGCACTGCCGGCCGGCATCGGTTCGGGTTCGGACGCCGGGCAGCCGCCGCCGTTGCCGGTGATGTGCACGAGGTGGTTCAGGTTGGCCGCACCGGCGCCGAGCCCGGTGATGGTGACGATCGGCCGGTCCTCGTCATCCGCTGACCCCTCGGTCTGCTCCGGACTGCCTTCCTGCTGGGGACGGTTGATCGGGACGGCGCCGCCGTCGCGGATCAGGTTCAGCACCTGGATCGTGTCCAGCTGCGGGTTGATGTCCGTGCGGAGGCGGATCAGCCGGACACCGGAGATGATCGGCTGCGGCCGCCGGTCGTCGTCGATCGGGAACAGGAACAGCCGTTCGAGGATGACCCGCACCTTGTCGAAGTACTCCTCGCGGACGAGCACGGCGCCCTTCTCGTACAGGAAGTCCGCACCTTCCTCGGTCCGGCGGCTCCTCCCCTCGTCCACCTTCCGCGGTTGCTCGGCGTCGCGGTCGAACTTGTCGCGCAGCCGGGCCCGCTGAACGCCCTGCCGTGTCTTGGTCAGGTCCTCCGTCGCTGCAGGCTCGTCCCCGGTGCCGGTCGCGTCGTTCGATGCCATTGGCCCTCCCAGTTCCCCATCGAGTTCCTTAGACTCCTTGAATGTCAGCCGACCGTGGACAGCAAGGTCACGAGTACCTGCTACCGCTCGCGCTGTCCCGGCCCGCCGAGGCCTTCACCTCCGCCACCGCGCTGCTCGACGGGTCGCCGGATGCCGTGACCGCGTCGATCGCTCACCAGGCCAAGGCGATCGTGTTGCGCGACTCCGGCCGCCAGGCCGAGGCAGTCGCCGAGCTCCGCCGTGCCCTGCGCCAGGCCGAGAAGTCGGCGGACCCGGGTCGCATCGCGGACGTCCAGGCCACCCTCGGGCTCACCCTCGGTCTCGGCGGCAAACCGAAGGAGGGCCTCGCCGCGCTGGACCAGGCGATCGCCAACAGCAGAGGGCTCGCCGCCGGCCGGGTGCTGACCCGCCGTGGCTACCTGCTCCGCGTCGTCGGCCGGTACGACGAAGCGCTCACCGACCTGCGCCAGGCCATCACGCTGCTGCGTCGTGGCGGCGACCAGGTCTGGGAGGCCCGCGCCCGCACTCACCGGTTCCTCGTGTACGCCGCCATGGGCCAGGCTGCCCACGCCGACCGCGACCTGGTGGTGGCCGAACGTCTGTCGGCGGCCACCGGGCAGGAGCTGGAGTCGGCGATGCTCGTGCACAACCGCGCGGACGTGGCGTTCCAAGCCGGCGATCTGCCCGCGGCGCTCGGCTTCCTCGACGAGGCGGCTGCCCGCTACGCCGCGCTGCAGACCGAGTGGACCAGTCTCGAGATCGACCGCTGCGCCGTACTGCTCGCTGCCGGTCTGGCGACCGAAGCGGTCACCGCGACCGAACATGTCCTGCAGGACCACCTGCATCGCCGCAGCAAAGGGGCCGAGACGGCGGAGCTGCTGTTCGCCGCGGCGCAGGCCGCGCTGGCCGCCGGCCGACTCGAACTTGCCGAGGAACGCGCACTGGCCGCTGCCGAACTCTTCCGGCGACAGGACCGGCAAGGCTGGCTCGCCCGCGCGACCTTCGTCATGATCCAAGCGCAGTACGACGCCGGAAAGCATGGTGCCCGCCTCACTGCCAAGGCCGGACGACTCGCCGACCAACTCGACGAGCTGAACGCTTCGGAAGCACCCGCGGCGCACCTGCTGGCCGGTCACCTCGCTGCCGCCGACGGCCACCCCGACGACGCCGACCGACACCTCGCCCGCGCGGCACGCTTCCGCCACCGAGGTCCCACCTTCGGTCATGCGGCCGGCTGGCTTGCGCAAGCGCTGCGCGCCGAGGGTCGCGGAGCCACGGCGGCGACTCTGATCGCCTGCCGGCACGGGCTCGAAGCGGCCGCCGACCATCAGCGATCCCTGGCCGCGCCGGAGTTGCGCGCACACGCCGCGGGCTACGGCATCGAACTCGCCGCCCTGGCGCAACGGCACGCCGTACGACGGGACGACGCGCGGATGCTGTTGCGCTGGAGCGAGCAGTGGCGGGCCAGTGCGCTCGCCTTGCCGCCGGTCCGGCCGCCGGACGATCCCGAGCTGGCGGCGGACCTCGCGGCGCTGCGCAACGTCGCGCGCCGACTGGACGCGGCGCTCGGCGCGGACGGCGACACCGATCGCCTCCGGCTCGAAAGCGGCCGGCTCGAGTCGTCCATCCGGGCGCGGACCAGGCGCCTGCGCGCTCGCGAGTCCGATGCGCAGCACCGCGACACCACGGCCGACGTCGGCGCCGTGGTCGACGGACTCGGTGACCATCGGCTGGTCGAGCTCGCCGCCGTCGACGGCCTGCTCTACGCGATCACAGTCGTCGGGCGGCGGGTGCGGATGTACCCGGTCGGACCGGTCGGGACCGCCGTCCGGGAGCTCGAGCTCGCTCTGTTCATGCTGCGTCGGCTCGCCCATGGCCGGGCGCCGGCTGGGGCTCTCGAACGACTGGATGCTGCTGGGCTGCGGTTGCAGCAGGTGCTGCTGGGGCCGGCCGCTGATGATCTCGACGACGGGCCCGTCCTCGTCGTACCGCCGGCGGCGTTGCACGCGGTGCCCTGGGCGATGTTGCCGGCGTTGCGATCGAGTCCGGTCGTCGTCGCGCCCTCGGCGTCGGTCTGGCTGCGGGCCGGTCAGCTGCCGGTCCCCCGGCAGCGCCGGGTCGCGCTCGTCGTCGGCCCCGGCCTCGACGGTGGGCGGAGCGAGATGAAGGAGATCGGGCGCGAGTACCCCGGTTCGGTCGTCCTCACCGACGGGCAGGCCACGGCCGACAACACCCTCACCGCACTCGACGGCGCCTGGACCGCACACATCGCGGCCCACGGACTCTTCCGGCGCGACAACCCGCTGTTCTCCGCGATCGCGTTGGACGACGGGCCGCTGACGCTCTACGACCTCGGCAGGCTCCGGCGCGCGCCGCTGCGACTCGTGCTGTCCAGCTGCGAGTCCGGCGTCGCGGCTCCGATCGGCGCGGACGAGCTGCTCGGCGCAGTGTCCGCGTTGGTCCCGCTCGGGACCGCCAGCCTGCTGGCCAGTGTCGTCCCGGTCAACGACAAGACGACCGCTGCGCTGATGGTCGACTTCCACCAGCAGCTGCGTGATCGGGCCTCGTTCGGCGTCGCGCTGAACGAAGCCCGCAGCAAGGTCGGCGACGACCCGGTCGCGGTCGCGACGGCCTTGTCGTTCGTCGCGCTCGGCCGGTGAGAGGGCCGTCACAGGTTGACCCAGGAGGTGGTGACCGGACTCCCGCGGACAGATCGGCACCTGATCCGCACCGGACCACCTCGCCTCCGATCGAGCAGGAAGCGCCCGAGCTCGTCCAACTCCAGCGCCTCGCGGCGACCGTCGCCGTACTCGAGCTCACAGCCGTCCGGCGATGCGCCGATGAGTTGCCCGATGACCGTCAGCCCGTCGTCGCCAGGCACGATCTCCAGCTCGGCCCGGACCCCACCACCCTCGAATGACAGCAGCCGGTCCGCGGTCGCGTCCGGTGTCGCTCGTCGTACGACGTCGTACTGCAGGTCCGGCGTGGTTCCGGAGGAGTCGGCGATCAACTCGGCGAGCTCACCGTCGAGGTCGTGCATCCTGATCGCCTCGCGCGCTGCGGCGCTGATCACCTCGGGCACCGGATCCGCCTCGTTGGCGACCTGTCGCAACCACGCCAGCAGCGCCTCGTCTCGGTCGGCGCTCATCGGAGGTCACCGCCCGCCTCGGTCATGCTGGGGTCGAACGGGTAGGAGCCGGTCGCCATGATTTCGCGGAGCGACGTCAGGCACCGCTGCCGGGTCGGGCCGACACTTCCGAGCGGCATGTCCAGCGCGGCCGCGACTTCGGTGTAGCTGGGTGGCGGGTCAGCCAGCAGGACCCGCAGAAGCGTTTGGCAGCGCGGCTTCAGGGACCGGAAGGCTCGCCATAGGGCGGAGTCCTGCTCGCGTTGCAGCAACCCGTCGTCCAGCGGGTCTGCGTCATCCGCGAAGTCTTCCCACGTCTCGGAGACGACCACCTTGGATCGGCGCCGCAACGCCGCAAGGCACTCGCGCCGCATCGTGGTGGCGAGCCAGCTTCCGATGCTCTCCGGCTGCCGAACGGTGTCGATCCGCTCGACCAGGCGCAGCCACGTGGTCTGGATGGCGTCGGCCGCATCCTCCTGGTTCAGTCGCATTCCGCGCGCGATGTACCACAGCAGATTCGTGTAGCGATCCGTCAGCGCTGCCCAGGCGGCAGGGTCGTCGGACCGCACTCCTGCGACCAGCGCAGGATTGTCGAGCTGCCGTTTCTGGTCCATCGCAGTGGCCCCCGGACGGTCGGCTGCCATTCGCCCCCTCCGGCATTCTTGCCGAGAACAACAGGACCGTCCATGGGCTGCACTTCGCCCGCACCGCTGCCGGCGGCGGGCGGTGACGGCGGTGACGCACGTCGGTCTGGCCATCTCGAACCTCCTTGCGATCGCCGTAATGCCGACAAGAGGCCGAGCCGCTCTTTCTGATACCAGTTCCGCCGAAAACATGCGTTTGAGCGATCTCGATTCCGGTGGTATTTCAGGCCCGCTCCGGCCCTCCGCACTGTGAAAAGGGGAGGAGCAAATGAGCACACAGAACCCCAGACCGCCGGCGAAAGAGAACTGGTGGACCCGCATCGGCACGATGGGCCAGGCACTGACCGCCGTCATCGGCCTGATCGCCGCCTTGGTGCCGATCCTGGTGAAGACCGGGCTCCCCGGCCGGGCCGAGGACGACGCGACGCCGCCGCGGACCCAGATCGTCACCACCGCCCCACAGCAGACCCTGCAGCCGGTGGCGCCGACGCAGAAGCGGCAGATCAGCCTGACCGTCTCCGACCAGCTCACCGAAGGCGCCGAAGAAGAGGTGATCCTGATCAGCCTGGAGGGCAAGCAGGTGGCCCGCCTGCACGCGACCCGCGAGCGGCCGATCGTGACCAAGCGGATCACCGCGACGAAGGCCGGCAACTACAGCTACGTCCTCGACGCCTCGATCAGGTGGTACGACGCAACCGGCGCCGAGCACCTGACCAACGCCACCGGCCGCGGCAGCGTCGCCATCCACGACGGCATGCGCCTGGACGTCTACCTCCACGAAGAGCCGAAAGGCTTCAGCCTCTCACTCCAGTCAGCCGCCGAGTAACCACCTCCCGCTCGAGCAGCGGCGGGTTCGGGGCGAGGGTGCCCGATGGGGTGATGTGGGCGAGGATCTGGTCGACCAGGGTGAGGATGTGGGGGTCGTCGACGGTGTAGATCTGGCGGCGGCCTTCGCGGCGGGCGGTGATGAGGCCGGCCAGGCGGAGTTTGGCCAGGTGCTGGCTTGCGGTGGTGATACTGACGCCGGCCCGGTCGGCCAGGGTGCCGACGTCGTACTCGCCGTCGATCGCGAGCCAGAGCAGGTGCAGCCGGACCGGCGCGACCAGGAGCGCGAGCGTGCGGGCCGCGGCGTCGAGTTGGAGTCGGGTCGGCTCGGTCATCACTGGATCCAGTGCGCCAGGCGGGTCGTCGAGAAGGTGACCAGGAAGGCCAGCGACAACGGCAGCAGGGTGGCCGTCGCGGTCCACTTCCGGCTCCGGGTCTCCTTCCAGATCGTCAGGATCGTCGTACTGCACGGGTTGTGCAGCAGGGTGAACAGCATCAGGTTGACCGCGGTCAGCACCGTCCAGCCACCGGCGACCAGGACCGCGCCGGCCTCGGCGTCGCCGAGTTCGAGCATCACGCCGTTCGCAGCGCCGTACTCGAGTGGGCCCAGTGTCATCGTCAGCATCAGGATGGTCGGGATGATGATCTCGTTGGCCGGGATCGCGACGACGTACGCGAGCAGGATGATGCCGTTGAGGCCGATTGCGAGACCGAGCGGGTCGAGGCCGTGGGCGAGGTGGCCGGCGATGGTCGCGTCGCCGATGGACACGTTGCCGATCAGCCAGATCACCGCGCCGGCCGGCGCCGCCATCACGATCGCGCGCCACAGCACCTTGAGCGTGCGGTCGATGACGCTGGTGTAGATCGTGCGCAGGACCTGCGGCGGCCGGTACGGCGGAAGCTCCAGCGAGTACACCGACGTCGTACCGCGCAGCACCGTCTTCGACAGTCCCCACGAGACCACGAGCGTCGTGACGATCCCGAGTACGGCGACCAGCACCACACTCCCGGCCGCCACCAGCCCGGCCGCGGCCGGAGACACCAGAGTCCCGATGAACACCGTGCCCATCAGGATCAGCGTCGGCCAGCGCCCGTTGCAGATGCTGAAGTTGTTGGTGACGATCGCGATCATGCGTTCCCGCGGACTGTCGATGATCCGGGTCGCGGTCACCCCGGCTGCGTTGCAGCCGTACCCCATCATCATCGACAGCGACTGCTTGCCGTGCGCACCGGCCGCCGCGAACAGGCGGTCCAGGTTGAAAGCCACCCGCGGCAGATACCCGAAGTCCTCCAGCAGTGTGAACAACGGGAAGAAGATCGCCATCGGCGGCAGCATCACCGCGATCACCCACGCCGTGCCCAGGTAGATGCCGTCCGCAACGAGTCCGGTGACCCACCACGGTGCACCGTCGAGCAACTCCCGCACGACCGCGTGCCCGTCCTGCACCAGCACCCGATACAGGAAGTCGGACGGTACGGCGGCCCCGGTGATCGTGAACCAGAAGACGCCGAAGAACAGCAGTCCCATCACCGCGAAGCCCCAGACCCGATGCGTCAGCGCCCGGTCCAACAGCCGGTCGAACGTCAGCCGCGACTGCCCGTCCACGGTCCGCCGAGCGATCCGGGCCGCCTCGGCGAACAACGCCACCACCGCCTCGTCCTCCCCCTCACCATCCGGGCGAGGCCGGCGCCGCGGAGCCACAGCCCCGCGTGCCACCAAGTCGATCGACTCCTTCAGGTCCGCGATCCCCCGCCCCCGCCGAGCCGCCATCGCCACCACCGGTACGCCGAGCTCGCGCGCAAGGTGCCTGGTGTCGACCGAGATCCCGTGTCGCTCGGCCTCGTCGACCAGGTTGACCGCGACCACGACCCGGCTGGTCATCTGCAGGATCTGCAGCACCAACGCGAGGTTGCGCTCCAGCCGGGTCGCATCCACCACCACGACGGTCACATCCGGCGCCCCGTGCTCGAGGTACTCCCGCGCGACCTCCTCCTCACCGCCGGTCGATCGCAGCGAGTACACCCCGGGCAAGTCGACCACCTTGTACCTGTGGTCGTCGTATCCGTAGAGACCTTCTGCTCGCGTGACCGTCGTACCCGGCCAGTTCCCTGCCCGCTGCCGCAGCCCGGTCAGCGCGTTGAACACCGTGCTCTTCCCGGTGTTCGGGTTGCCGGCGACCGCGACGACGAAGTCGTGGCCACCGGCAACCACCTGCAACCGCTGCGGATTCAGCCCACAACTCCCACAGTCGTGACTCATGTTTTCACCAGTTCGACATGAATCGCGCGGGCCTGGGAGCGGCGGAGGACTATCAGGCTTTCGCAGACCAGGTAGGCCGTGGGGTCGCCGAGCGGGCTGGTCAGGTCGGGGCGGACCTTTCTGCCGGGGAGTACGCCGAGGTCCATCAGCCGGTGGCGTTCGGCGCCGCGGGTGTCCAGTGCGGTGATCACCGCACTGGAGCCGCGTGGGAGCTGGTCGAGGGTCATGGCTCAGTAGATGTTGGAGGGCCGGACCATGCCTTCGGCCAGGTCGCCGAAGCCGGGGGCGAGGATCTCGCCGGGGTGGCCCATGACCTCCTCCACCACAGCGGTCTCGGTGGTGATCAGCAGCGCCGCGATCGACGCCGCGCTCTCCAGGGCCGCGCGGGTGACCTTGAGCGGGTCCATCACGCCCTCGTCGAACATGTCGCCGTAGTGGCCGGTCAGCGCGTTGAACCCGTGGCCCAACGGGAGATCGGCGACTCGCGCGACCACCTCGTCGCCGTCGTACCCGGCGTTGATCGCGATCCAGCGCAGCGGCTCGGGCAGCGCCCGGCGAACCACCTCGCGACCGACCGCGTCGTCGTCGAGCAACTCGACCCGCGACACCGCGTCCTGCGCCTGGACGAGCGCCGTACCGCCGCCGGCCACCACGCCCTCCTCGAGCGCGGCCTGGGTTGCGGCGAGCGAGTCCTCGACCCGGAGCATCCGCTCCTTGAGCTCGACACTCGTCGCGCCGCCGACCCGGATGACGGCCACCCGGCCGGACAGCCGGGCCAGCCGGAGCTGGAGGTTGTCCTGGTCCGCCTCGATCCGGGCGCGCTCGAACTGGGTCTCCAGCTGGCGCAGCCGGGCCTCGACCGCTCGCTCGTCGCCGTGACCGCCGACGATCGTCGTGCTGTTCTCGGTGATCGTGATCCGGTCGCACGACCCGAGGTGCTCGAGCGCGACCTCGTTGAGCTCGAGGCCGGTGTCGTTGGCGATCACGTGTCCGCCGAGCGCCACCGCGAGGTCTTCCAGCTCCGCAACCCGGCGATGACCGAAGCCAGGAGCGCGTACGACGACCGACCGCATCGTGTTGTGCATGTTGCCGCCGACGAGCAGCTGCAGCGCAGGCCCGGTGACGTCCTCGGCGAGCACGACCAGCGGCCGGTCGGCGCGCTTGGCCACCTCGACGGCCGGCATGATCTCCTGCACCTGCGTGATCTTCTTGTTGGTGAGCACGATGACCGGGTTCTCGTACACGGTCTCCATCCGCTCCTTGTCGGTGACCATGTACATCGAGATGTAGCCGTGGTCGAACTCGATCCCGTCGACCACCTCGACCGACAGCCCGATCGAGTCCGACTCCTCGGTGGTGACGACGCCGTTGCGGCCGACCCGCTCGACCGCCTCCGCGATCACCTCGCCGATCGACTCGTCGTCACTGGCCGCCAGCGTCGCGATGTGCCGCAGGTCCTGCTTGCCGCCGACCTCGGCGGCCCACGACCGCAGCGTCTCGACCACGACCGGGACGGTCTGCTCGATGCCCCGCCGTACCCGCATCGGATTGGCGCCGGCATCGACCGCGCGCAGGCCTTCGCGGACCATTGCCTGGGCGAGCACGGTGGCGGTCGTGGTTCCGTCGCCGACCACGCCGTTGGTCTTCATCGCGACTTCCTTGACCAGCTGCGCGCCCATGTTGGCGAACGGCTCGCGCAGCTGGATCTCCCGGGCGATCGTGACCCCGTCGTTGGTGATGGTCGGCGGCCCGGTGAGCTTCTCCAGGACGGCGTTGCGCCCCTTCGGACCCAGTGTCACCTTGATCGCGTCGGCCAGGGAGTTCACCCCGGACTCGAGCAACCGTCGTGCTTCCTCGTTGAACCTCAGTTCCTTGGCCATGGTCGAGCCGCCTTTCACGTCACGGATGTGACAGTCGGGTCACGGGATGAGAATCGCCCGGCCGCGGACTCTGCCCGCGTCGAGGTCGTCGATCGCCTGCTGGAAGTCGGCGAGCGGGTACTTGCTGGTGTGCAGGGTGACCTTGCCCTGCGCGGCGAGCACCATCAGCTCCTGCAGGTCGGTGTAGGAGCCGACCAGGTTGCCGATGAAGTTGATCTCGGTGGAGATGATGTCGATCGTCGGGACGTCGATGTTCTCGCCGTACCCGACGACGTAGTAGTTGCCGGCCCGGCGCAGCATCGCCACGCCCTCGGCGGTCGCGCCGCCCTCGCCGACGAAGTCGATCACCGCCTCGGCGCCGTGGCCGCCGGTCAGGTCCAGGACGTCCTGGACCTGGGTGCCGCCGGCAACGATGCCGTGGTCGGCGCCGATCTCGACGGCGAGCTCGACGGCGGCCGGGTTGCGGTCGACCACGACGATGGTCGCGGCCGAGATCGCCTTCAGCACCTGGATGCCGATGTGGCCGAGGCCGCCGGCGCCGATCATCACGCAGACGTCCCCGGGCCGGGTGGCGCGGGCCGCCTTGGCCGCCGCATGGTACGCCGTCAGCCCGGCGTCCGCGAGGGCCGCGACATCGGCGGGTTCCAGGTTGTCGTCGATCCGGACCACACTGCGGGCGGTGGTCCGGAGGTACTCGGCGTACCCGCCGTCGGTGTCGATCCCCGGAAACCCGCTGTTCTCACAGTGCACGTCGTCGCCGAACCGGCAGGCCCGGCACAGACCGCAGGTGATCAACGGGTGCAGGATCACCTTGTCGCCCACGGCAACGTTCGTCACCGCGGACCCGACCGCGTGCACCCAGCCCGCGTTCTCGTGGCCGATCGTGTACGGGAGCGTGACGCCGCTCTTCTCCGCCCACTGCCCTTCGAGGATGTGCAGATCCGTCCTGCACACCCCCGCGCCGCCGATCTTCACGATCACGTCGAGCGGCCCCTCGATCTTCGGCTCCGGTACGTCGGTCAGCTGCAGCTTCGTGTGGTAGCCGACGACTTGGACCGCTCTCATGCCGTGCTCCTCAGGTTCGTGATGCGGGTGGACGTGCCGGTGTCGGCGTACCGGGTCGCGAGCAGTCCGCGGCAGAAGTGCGAGTTCCCCTCGATGGAGATCCGCACGGCCTTGGCGAACCGCAGCCGCAGCGGTACGGCGGCTGGTTCGAGCGCACCGCCGTACTCGTCGACCACCACCGGATCGCCGGGCTCGACGCCGAGCCCGATGGCGATCCGGCGACGTACGAGCGCCTCCTTGGACGGTCCGTCCGGCAGGTCGGCGAGCGTGATGCGGTGCAGCTCGTCGACCTGCAGGTCGGTGTCCCGGAGCAGTGCGGCGGCGCTGCGCTCCATCGCCGCGGTGTGCGCCTTGCGGCGGAAGATCGCGCGCAGTTCGTCCAGGCTGGTCTCGGCCTCGACGCCGAAGGTGCCGACGTACCCGGCGTCGGCGGCCAGGCCGGCGTTGATCTTGTCCGAGTCGTGGTGGTCGTCGAGCTGCACCACGACCCGGCCGAGACCGTCGATCCGGCGTAACGCGTCCTGCGCGTCCGACGCCATCAGGTAGGCGAAGTTCGGCGAGCAGAACGACGTCGGCAGCCGCAACCGCACGGTCACCCCGGCGTCGTCGATACCCACCGACCGGACGAACCCGAGGTCGGTGATCGGCTCGTCCAGCTCCGGATCCAGCACCGTCGACAACGCCGCCAGCACCTCGTGCACCAGCGACGTCGCGACCCCGGTCATGGGGCCTCCCTGCCTGGACTGAGGAGCGGAGGGAGCGAAGCGACCGGAGGGACGAGGGAAGGCTGGGAGTTCCAGCCCCATGACCCGCTGCGCCGGAGGCGTAGCATCCAACTCAGTCATGATCGGGCGCCCGCCGCCACCTCGACCGGGGTGTCACCGGCGTCGGTCGGCAGCCGCAGCTCTTCGGGTACGTCGAGGCCGTACATGGCCGCCGCGTTGAGCCCGAGGATCTTCTTCTTCTGCGCGGTCGTGATCGGCGCGTACTCGGTCAGGTCCGCCGGGATCTGGAAGTCGACGAACTGCTCGATCAGCCACTTCGGCGTCCACAGCGCGTAGTCGCTGGCGAAGAAGATCTTGTCCTCGCCCAGCCAGTAGAGCAGCTCGCCGATGATCTGGGCGAAGTACTTCGGCCGGGTGTGGATGAACGGCATCGCGACCGCGAGACCGCCGTACACGTTGGACTCCTGGGTGGCGATCCAGCAGAAGTCCTCCAGCCGGGGCAGGCCGACGTGCTCCACGATGAAGTTCAGGTCGAGGTAGTCGGTGGCGACCTTGTCGATGTCGGCGACGTCGAAGGCGTCCCGGTCCAGCGGCCGGATCGTCGGGCCCTTGTGCACGTGGATGTTGGTGATGCCGAGTTTCAGGCACTCCTCGAGGTACCGGCGCGACCACGGGTCGTCGAGCTTGTAGCCGCGGGAGTCGCCGTGCCACTCGGCGGTGTAGAGCTTGACGCCCTTCAGGCCCATCCGGTCGGCGTCCCGGCGGAGTTGCTCCAGGCCGGCCTCGCCGTACCGCGGGTCGTAGGCGTGGTTGTAGGTGAGCTTGTCCGGGTGCTCGGTCGCCAGGCCGAACGCCTCCTCGGTCTGGCCGAACCCGGTCTTGTAGAAGTCGCTGAGCAGGGTGGCCTGGAAGATCGCGTGGTCGACGTACCCGTCCTCGAACAGGTCCTTCATCAGCCGCTGGCCGCCGTAGTAGGTGTAGGTGTCGTAGTCCCAGACGACCTCTTCGGGACTGAGGTTCTTGTGGTAGTCGTAGAAGCAGTCGATGAACTGCTTGCCGTGCACGTTCTTCAGGTTCGACTCGCGGCCGTCCCAGATGTGCACGTGGGCGTCCACCACGTAGTAGTTCTCGCCGTCCTTGGAGTACATGCCGCCGCCTCTCAGTGCGCGGTGAGGTCGAAGCCGATGTACTCGGCGGCGTCCTCGGGGCTGGCGAACAGGATCGTCTTGTCGTCGAGGTGGACCATCCGGCCGTAGTGGGTGGAGCTGATCTCCTCGAAGATCGAGCCGTCGAACTCCGAGCCGAGCGCGTCGGTCAGCTCGGCGTAGTCGAAGTCGAGCAGGCCGACGCCGTCGACCCGGATCATCGACGGGTACTCGGTCAGCTCGACGCCGTCCTTGGCGCCCATCACGTCCGCGACCACCCGGCCGACCGGCGTGTTCATCAGGGTCACACCGCACTTGTTCGAGAACGCGGTCTCGGATCCGAACTGCATCGTCACTGGTCCAGCTCCTTCGGAGAGTCGAGCCCGAGCTCGTCGAGCAGCGAACGGAACTTCTGCTTGGCGGCGTCGAAACTCGCCGCGAACGTGACCGCCTTGTCGGCCGGCTGCGACCAGATCGGCTGCAGCGCCTGCGCGGCGGCGAGGCTGCGCGGCACCCAGGTCCCGAGCCACTCGCCGAACAGTTGCTTGTTGGCCTCGCCGTACTGCTCGTCCCGGGTCAGCAGGCGGAACAGGTTCCGGGTGTAGGCGAGGTCGCGGTCGTAGTCGTGCTCACCGGTGCCGACGATCGTCGGCGTGATGTAGTCGCCGTTGCGGGCCGCGATCTGCATGACCAACTCGGTGCGGAACAGCGAACCGACCAGCTGCTCGAAGACGACGTTGGTCGCGAACAGCAGCTCGCACCAGTCACCGACGGCGGTCAGCCGCTCGACCAGCTCACGGGTCGGCTGCCACTCGGCGGCGTCCTTCCAGACCTCCTTGTGCGCCGAGCCGTCGAACGGTACGTCGGCCTCGGAAAGGTCGAGGTTGAACAGCGCCAGGTCCTGCGCGAACCGCAGCTTGTGCGCCGCGTTCACCGCGACCGCGGTGTTGATCATGTTGGTCGGGCCGGACCGCTGTACGGCGGTGAAGACGTGCAGGCCGAGACCGTTCTCGGCATGCATCCAGGCGCCGAGGTTGCGCTCGATGAACTTCAGCCAGGCCGGGTTCCAGCCGTCGTACGCCCTGGCCCGCTTGGCGTTCTGCAGGCACAGGTCGACCTGGCGGACCACCGCGGAGTTGTTCCGGTAGATGGTCTGGTCCCACTCCTCGTTCGGGTCGAGGAACGCGTGCCAGTTGGACGACTGCGCCTTCGTCCACTCCTTCGGGTAGCCGCCCGGCCCGTCGCCGAACCCGTAGATCCAGCCCTGGGTCAGGTGCCGGTCGGGATCGGGCTGCACGTCGACGGTGACGTCCTCGTACATCGTCGCCCGCAGCTTGGCCGGCCGGTAGTAGTTGTAGCTCCGGCTCTTCGAGCTCGGGAACTCCAGCGCCCCGGCCTCCGAGTCGGTGAACTCGATCCGCGGGAAGCTGCGCTGCTTGGTTTGCGCCATCTCAGACTCCATCGGTAGTCGCTGGGCTGGTGAACTTGTCGTAGAAGACCTGGTCCTTCGGTACGTCGATTGCCTCCAGCAACGCCAAGGCCGCGTCGACCATCGGGGGCGGTCCGCAGAGGTACACCTCGTTGCGGTGCAGCTCCGCCTCCCGCCGCTCGACGATGTCGGTGACATTGCCGTGCTCGACCTGGAGCTCGCCCGCGCCGTCGGCCGAATCGGACAGGCAGGCGACGAACTCGAAGCCGGTGAGGTCCGCACCGAGCTCCTGGATCGCGTCGAGGTAGAACAGGTCGGCCGCGGTCCGGGCGCCGTAGTAGAACCGGACCGGACGGGTGCTGCCGCTCTCCCGCAGGTGCCGCAGGATGGACAGGATGGGTGCCATCCCGGCCCCGCCGGCCACGCAGACGACCGGCAGCACGTGGCCGTCCTTCAGCGTGGACGAGCCGTACGGCCCGGTCAGCGACAACTCGTCGCCCACCGCGAGCTCGCCGTCGAGCAGTGCGGAGAACCGGCCGCCCGGGTACTTCTTGATCAGGAACTCGAGCTGGTCCGGCGTCGACTGGGTGGTCGCCATCGAGAACGACCGGTGCTCGTCGGTGCCGGGGATGGTGATGTCGGCGTACTGGCCCGGCCGGAACTCGAACGCCCGCTCGGTCCGCAGCCGCAGCGACACGATGTCCCGGGTGACCGGTTCGATCGCCTCCACCCGCGAGCTCACGGTCTGGATCGGGACGCCGCCGAGCAGTTCCTCCTCGTCGAAGTTGAGCAACTCGATCGTGCAGTCGCTGAACGCGTGCGCCCGGCACAGCAGCACGTAGCCCTCGGCCACCTCGGCGTCGTTGCACGCGAAGGTGGAGTAGCGCTCCATCTGCAGGTCACCTTCCAGCACGTACGACTTGCAGGCGGAGCACTGCCCCTCCTTGCAGCCGTGCATCAGGTGGATGCCCTGCCGGAACGCCGCGTCGAGGATCTTGTCGTCCTCGGTGACGTCCATCTCGATGTCGACCGGCTCGAACCGGATCCGGTGGGTGTCGGCCACGTCGGCCCTCCTCACACTGGGTGCAGCGGCTGGTGGCGGCGCTCATCCCCGGCGGCGCCACCAGCCTGTTCGGGTGCGGTCAGGCGACCGATGACTCAGCCACGGTGCCGTTGGCGCGGTACTCGGCGATGTGCGCCTCGCGCTCGGCGTCGGACATCTCGTTCAGCAGCACGTTCGGGCTGTTGAAGGTGTTGCCGCGGACGTCGTCGAGGGTCCACATTTTCTTCGGGTCGTCCAGGTCCAGGTGCGGCTGGCCGATCAGCGTCCGGCCGTCGTCGCGGACGTAGCCGAGGTCGGACACGATGTCGGCCAGGTCCTTGCCGTGGTGCAGCGTCTCCCACTCCCGGAACCCGGTCAGCCGGCCCATGTTGGGCGTCGGCCGGCCGTCGTACTCGCCGCGGAACGCGACCGCGTCGGTCCAGTAGCAGGTCTCCGAGCAGTACGTGCGCCACTGGTCGTCGACCTTCTCGACCACGATGTCCTCGTGGATCAGGGCCGGCACCATGCAGGTCCAGCAGCGGTGCGGGTACTGATAGCCGACGTCCTCGAACGCGATCGGCTTGTTCCGGCCGGGGTAGGCGAGCCGGTTGTAGTTCTCCCACCACTTGCCATACTTCGAGTACCAGCCGGGGTACTTGTCCTCGAACCACTCGAAGTCCTTGTCGGTCATGGCGTCGATCCGCCAGTAGTTGACCGGCCAGCCGGTGGCGAAGAACCGGGCCACCTCGTGCACGTAGCCCTTGTCCACGATCCGCTTCCAGGCCTCCTCGACCAGGTCGTGCGGAATGACCAGGCCGTACTTCTCCAGCGGCAGCAGGTAGCTGCGGTAGTAGTCGTCGTAGATCCAGCGGCGCCACATCTCCGCATAGCTCTCCCGGTCCTTGCGCCGGTCCTTGGTGCCGTACTCGATGAAGGTGCCGATCGCCGCGTCCACGACGCAGTGGTTGTTCCACCACGCGTACCGCAGGTCGCGCTCGAGCAGTGGCCGGTTCCGCTCGTCGGCCAGCGCCATCAGCAGGATCGAGTAGCCGTTGCTGATGTGCCGCGACTCGTCGGACTGCACCGAGTGGAAGACCGTCGGCAGCAGGTAGTCGCCGTTGGCCGCGGCCTCGTCCGGCATCGCCACGAACAGCGTGTTGGTGAAGGCTGTCTCGGCCACCACGGTCAGGTAGATGTTCGCCGCGGTGATCGCGTCGCCGGTGATGAACCCCTCACCGAACTGCCGGCCGATGGTGCCCGCGTAGTTGTTCGCGAACGCCTTCTCGGTCATGTCGAACCCGGCCGGGTCGATGTAGTTGTTCATGTACAGCCGCTTGAGGTTCATCTGGATCGTCGAGTGCCGGACCTCGTCGATCATCTGCACCGCCAGCCCGTTGTGGATCTCCGGGTTCGGTACGGCGTCGATCGCCATCGGCATCGCCCGGGCGGCGGAGATCTCCGGGAACGGGATGATCGACAGGAACAGCTTCTGCCACTCCAGCCAGCGCTGCTGGACCTGGCGAAACATGTTCCCCCGGATCGCGCCGTCCATGGCGCCGTACACCCGGTTGTCCTTCTCCTCCTCCATCGGGAAGTAGGACCGCATGATCTGCTTCAGCGGGTCCTTCTTGGGAGCCTTCTCGAAGGTGTAGTCGGTGCCGAACCGGGTGGCCGGCGTCGCGAACGTGGGCTCCCACGAGAGCTCGGTGATCTTGGCATGCGCCTTGGTGAGACTCTGCCTGCTCAATGTCTGCCTCCAGGGTCGGGAGCCGGTGTCTGCCGGCTCCATCGGTTCGGCTGAGCTGCGTTGCAGGAATGAAAGCGGTGCGCAGACACAAGTCCTGTCTCAATGTGAGACGGCGGTCACAGGCTTGCGCAGTACCGTTGTTCGTGTTCCGCTGTCGAACAGCGCCGCCGAGCGGAGGGAACCGGGATGGCCACTGACCTGCCGGTCCGGAACTCGATCAGGATGTCGTGGCAGCGCTCTCAGGACTCGGCGGTCGACCTCGACCAGCCGGCCCCGGCGTACTTCCCCGGCATCGACTTCGACACCACGCTGAGCCGGGCCGCGCGGCCGGTCATCGACGCGCTGTCGTCGGAACTGACCGACGAGCCGGTGTGCATCATCCTGACCGACGCCAAGGGGATCGTGCTGGACCGCCGCGGCGGCGACCGGTCCTTGATCAGGCGCCTCGACGCGGTCGACCTGGCGCCCGGGTTCCGGTACGCCGAGTCCGAGGTCGGCACCAACGGCATCGGTACGGCGCTCGAGGTCGGCGGCCCCATCCTGGTCCTCGGCGCCGAGCACTACACCGGTGTACTACGCAACTTCGCGTGTGCCGGGGCGCCGATCACGCATCCGATCACCGGCGGTCTGCTCGGCGTCCTGGACATCACCACCCAGGCGCGGAACTCCAACGCCGTACTGCTGTCGGTGGCCAAGATCGCCGCCCGGCGGATCCAGGAGCGCATCATCGAGGAGGCGAACGCGCTGGACCAGGCGCTGCTGAGCGAGTACTACGCGGTCTGCCGGCACACCGGCGGCTCGGTGATCGCGCTCGGCGACGAGGTGTTCATGATCAACGCGCACGCCCAGCAGCACTTCGACTCCACCGACCAGGCCGCGCTCATCGACCGCACCCGGGACGCCCGCGGCGGCACCAAACCGCTGACCTTCATCGCCGACCTGCCGAGCGGGATCAGCGCGCGGCTGGCCTACCAGCCGACGTTCCTCGGCGAGACGCTGGCCGGCGGCATCATCCAGATCCGGGAGCAGCGGTCGGCGCCGCGTGCCGGGACGCGGGTCCCCGCGGTGCCTGGGATGGCCGGGACCAGCGCGTTGTGGCGGCACACCACGCAGGAGGTCCTGGACGCGTGCGGTCGTTCGGAATGGCTCGTGGCCGAGGGCGAACCTGGTGTCGGCAAGACCACCCTGCTCCGCGCGGTCCACGACTACACGACGCCGGCCCGGCGGCTGGCGGTGCTGGATGCCGACGATCCCGAGGTCGTCGCGACTGCTGCGAGTGAGCTGGAGTCTGGGTCCGACCTGATCGTCCGGCATGCCGAGGTGGTGTCCGACGAGGTCATCCACGGTTTGGCCGACCTGCTGCAGAACGCTCGGGACGGCGCGATCGGCCGGGATCCGTGGATCGCGCTGAGCGTGCTGACCGGTCGCTCCGACGAGGACGCGCTCGGGACCCAACTGCTCAGCTTCTTCCCGCGGACTGTCGCCGTACCGCCGCTGCGGCATCACCTCGAGGACGTGCCGGCCCTGGTCCGAAGCCTGCTGAGCCGGGCCGGCATCACCGGTGTGACCCTGTCCGCCGGCGCGATGAACCAGTTGATGCGACTCCCCTGGTCCGGCAACGTCACCCATCTCCGGACCGTCCTGACCGACGTCGCCCGGCGCCGACGCTCCGGGGTCGTCGAGCTGGATGACCTGCCCGCCGAGTGCCACGCCACCACCCGCCGGCACCTCACCCGGATGGAAGCCCTCGAACGCGACGCCATCGTCGGCGCCCTCGCCGCCCACAACGGCGACAAAACCACCGCCGCCACCGCCCTCGGCATGTCCCGAGCCACCATCTACCGCAAGATCCGCGACTACGGCATCCTCAGCTGACCCCAGCCGGGTGTGACCTTGGCTGACCAACTCACGGCAGGAAGGTCTCCAGGTCGGCTGCGAGCTCGTCCGGGTACTCGCCGTTGATCGCGTGTGACGCCTCCGGGTACACCCGCACGGTTTTGTTGCGCAGGGCCCGCTCCGCCGTCGCGGTCGCGGTCTTGGGGTCGTGCATGACGGACTTCCCGGCGATGATCGCCAGAACCGGCACGGTCAGCTTGGACAACTCGTCCTCGGTGATCCGCTGCGGCTGCGGCAGCCGCAGCGTGTAGCCGCTCATCCCGGCTTCGATCATGTCCGCGACCGGCTCGTCCTCGACCGGCGCACCACCGGCGGTATAGGAGTTGAAGCTGTCCCGCCAGGACTTCGGCAGCCATTGGACACTCGCGGGGATCGCTCGGATCATCGTCTCGACCGGCATGCCGTCGTACACGTAGACGGGGTCGATCGTGGTCAGGCTGGCCACGTGCGCCGGCTGGCGCACTGCGAGGTTCGTCGCGGTCCAGCCGCCGATCGACAACCCGACGAGGTGGAACTTCTCCTCCGGCAAGGCCTCCAGCACCTGGTTCAACCAAGCGGCCTGGTCGTCGGCGGAGGTGATCGGCTTGTTCTGCACGCTCATCCCAGGCTCACCGAGCAGGTCGATGGTGTAGACGTCGGCCACCCGGAGCAGCGAGGGCAGGTTGCCGGCCCAAACCGGCGACGCCGACGCCCGCCCCGGCAGCAACACCAGCGGCTCGGCGCGCTTGCTCGGCCCGTCGAACCGGTAGATCCGCACGTAGCCGAAGTCCGTCCGGATGTCGCGGGTGACGGCCGGCTCCGGCAACTCCTCCTTCACCTGGTCGTAGATCCGCACGAACCGGTCATATCCCTCGGCGCTGTTCCAGTGGCCGACCGGCGACGGCGTCCGCAGGACCAGCGCGAACCCGGCGACGATCACCACCAGCACCCCGAGCGTGATCAGGCCTCGCCGCCGCCACCGGCGTTTCGGCTTCTCCGTCACGATTTTCCTCTCCTAACCGTTTGGTAAGTAATTTGATCGTACGGTAAGTTGAGGGCCATGCCAAAGCCAAGAACCGGCGAGCGCCGCCTGACCCTGACCGAGCAGGCGCGGCGGGCCCAGCTGATCGACGTGACCATCGGCCTCGTCGCCGAGCACGGGTACGGCGGCACCTCGCTGGCCCGGATCGCGGAGGGCGCGGAGATCACCAAGGCGGCGGTGCTGTACCACTTCCCGTCCAAGGACGCGGTGCTCCGGGAAGCCCACAAGTATGTCCTCGACGCCCTGGTCGGGACGGTCGCCGCCGCCGTCGAGGCCGCCGCGCCGGCCGATCGGCCCGCGGCCTACATCCGCTCGATGATCGGCCACCTGCGCGAGCACCCGCGGCACACCCGGGTGATCATCGAGGCGATGACCGACGCGGGCGACCTGGCGAACACGGCCGACCGGTGGCGTCCGCTCGCCGACCTGCTCACCGCGGCCCGCGCGTCCGACATGCCCGACGCGGACGCCCGGACCCTCGCGATCATCATCGGCGGCGCCATCGACTCGATCGTCATCGAGCGCCTCAACGACCCCGGCTACGACACCTCAGCCGCTGCGGACTTCCTGGTCTCCCTGGTCCAGCGCTCCCTGACCGGCTGAGCCGGGGAGCCGTCGGTTGAGGATCAGGTCGGTCGCGAGGTCGCGGACCTTGACGTTCCGATCCTGGGAGTAGCGGCTGAGCACGCTGAACGCCTGCTCCGCGTTGAGCCGGTAGCGCTCCATCAGGAGGCCGACGGCCACCGCCACATGGGCCTGGCTGTCGGCGGCGACGGCCAGGCTCTCCATGGTTCGGGCCGTGTCGATCGCGATCGACAGGTACGACGAAAGCACGGCCACGGCACCGGCCAGCTCGGAGCCGATCGTGTCCGGCTTGGGGTGGGCGTAGGTGAGCACGCCGAGCACGCTCTTCCGGCGGCCGATCAGTGGGACGCTGAGCCAGCCACGCCAGCCGAGCGCCGCGGCTCCGCTTGCCCAGCCGGGCCACAGCGGTGTGGTCGCCAGGTCCGAGCACCCCGCGGAGGCCGCACCGGCGGCGACATCGACCGCCGGGCCTTCGTCGTCCGCGACCTGCCACGCATCGGCGAGAGCAAGCAGTGGGTCACTCGCCGCCACCGGAGTCAGCCGGCGCCGGCGGCGTACCTGGATGCTCACTGCGCCCTCAGCTCCGAGCAACTCCCGGCCCGCTGCTACCCCGAGGGCGGCGGTCGCGGCGACGGTGTCGAGCGCGACCAGCTCAGTCGCGAGCTCGACGAGTTCATGGGCGCGGCCCACCCCACTCCTCTGGGCCGCGCCCACAGTCCCCTCCACGCTGCGAGTGTTGGTCTCGCGGGGGCCGGCCCTCAAGCCGGAGAACGAACGATCGGCGCAGGTGGCTTCGCACTCCGGACGAATGCCGGGCGGCCGTCTAGGCTGGTCCCCCGGCGACCGCCGGGCCCGGAGCGCAGGAGGCGTGATGGAGTCGCTCGTGTTCAGCAGCCGCGATGTCGCCGACACCGAGGAGTTCCTGAACAGCGCGTACACGACGATGCAGATCGGCAGCTCCAGCGAGCACTTCCACGCCGAGGTCATCCGTGACGTGATCGCTTCCGTCAGCATCGACCGGATCGACATCGGCTTCGACATGCAGTACGACGCGGACCCGCTGGGCCGGATCTGCCTGTGCCTGATCGAGTCCGGCGGCATCGAGGACCAGGAGACCGACGGCTGGCGGGAGAGCTTCGGTCCGGGTGAGGTGTTCGCCTTCGCGCCACCCGACCGGCCGTACCGGGGAACGATCCGGCACTCCCGCTACAACATCGTCATGTTCGACCCGCAACTGCTGACCCAGGTCGCCGGCATCAGCTCGGCCCCGGTGCGGCTGCTCGATCACCGGCCGGTTTCGCCTGCGGCCGGGCGCCAGTTGATCGACACCATCAGCTACCTGCGTGACTCGGTGCTTTCCCAACCCGACATCCCGGCCGGCAGCCTGGTCGCCTCAACCGCCTCACAATTGCTGGCTGCCAGCGTGCTCAACGCGTTCCCCAGCACCGTGCCGACGGAGACTGTCGCCGGCGACCGTCGCGACGCCCATCCGGCCACCCTGCGACGGGCGATCGATTTCATCGAGTCGCACCCGCAGTCCGACCTCAGCCTGGCCGACATCGCACGGGCCGTGTCGGTCACGCCACGCGCGGTCCAGTTGGCGTTCCAGCACCATCTCGGCACGACGCCGATGGGCTACGTCCGGCGGGTCCGGCTGGCGCTGGCGCACCAAGCACTGCAGGAAGCCGACGCCGCCACGACCAGCGTCACGTCGATCGCCGCTCACTGGGGTTTCCACCACCACGGCCGGTTCGCAGCCGCCTATCGCGCCGAGTACGGACAGTCTCCCCGCACCACGCTGCACAGCCTCACGGAGTCGCGAGAGTAAGCACAACCTCGTTGCGGCCGATGGTCAGCTGACCACCCGCGGCTTCGGCGCAGCGGCGGGCGATGTCGAGGCCGAGGCCGGTGGAGCCGCGGTCGCTGCGGCCGCGTTCGCCGGCGCCGAGCGGGATCCCCGGCCCCTTGTCGGCGACGACGATGCGTACGCCGTGCGGCTCGCGCGTCAGCGTGATCCGGGCCGGTGTGCCATCGGGGGTGTGCGCGACCACGTTCTCGACCAGCGCGTCCAGCGCGGCGCCGAGGTCCTCGGCGGACGAGCGGACCATGGCCGGCGGCCTCGGCAGGTCGAGTGCGAGCTCCCGGCCCTGGTCCTCGAAGAGCGGTTCCCAGAAGGCGGCCCGGTTGCGCGTCACCTCAACCGCGTCGCAGTGCGGCACGCGGCCTTCTCGCTGTGGTCGTCGGGCCGCGCTGATCACCGCGGTCAGGGTCCGCTCCAGGCTGTTCACCTGGGTGTTGAGCTCCTCGGCGCGCTCGCGATCCGGCAGTGCCTCGACCTGCAGTCGGAGTGCGGTCAATGGTGTCCGGAGGCGATGGGACAGGTCGGCGACGGCCTCGCGTTCGACGGCGATCACCTCGTCGATCCGGTCGGCCAACCCGTTGAGGGCGGCGCCGACCTTGGCGACCTCGGCCGGGCCGGTCGTCGGAGCACGGGCGTCCATGTCGCCGCGAGCCAGGCGTTCCGCCGTACGCGCTGTCTCTTCGAGTGGGCGGGCGAGGCGGCGGGAGACGAGCTCGGCGCCGACGATGCTGAGCAGCAGGACGAGCAGGCTGCCGCCGATCAGGATCAGGACCCGCGGGACGAGGCCGTCGTACAACTCGTCGGCGGTCAGGAACAGGCAGACGGAGGCGGGGCCGTCCTCGGTGCCGACGCCGACCTCGACCGCCATCCCGCCGCCGACGTCGCGGTAGTCGGCGTCACCGATCTTCGGCGGTCCCTTCTTGCCGTCGTCGCCGTCGTCGTAGTCACTCGGCAGCGGCTTCGGCGCCGAGACTCCACCGGGTGGTGGCTTGCCCAGCGTCGTACCGTCGGCCAGCCGCACCGAGATGTTGCCGGGCCCTTCGTTCTCCAGGCCTTCGATGTACGCCGTGATGTCGTCCGGCGTGTGGGCCTTGTCGCCGACGTAGTAGGCCACCGACTCGGCCCGGTACCGCGCCTGTTCCTTCGACTCCGACGCGGTCGTGCTCCGCAGCAGGATGATCAGCGGTACGGCGAACGCCAGCACGACCAGCGTGGTCATGCCGACCGACAGGAGCAGGATCCGCCGGCGCATGGTCAGCCGCCCGACAGCTTCACGCCGACACCGCGAACCGAGTGCAGGAACCGCGGTTCGGCCGCCGTCTCCCCCAGCTTGCGGCGCAACCAGGACAGGTGGACGTCGACCGTACGGTCGCCGCCACCCCATGGCAGGCCCCACACCTCGGCGAGCAACTCACGCTTGCTGACCACCGCGCCGGGCCGGCGGGACAGCGCGAGCAGCAGGTCGAACTCCTTGCGGGTCAGGTCGACCGGCGCGCCATCGACGGTCACCTCGCGACTGCGCGGGTCGATCCGCAGCGCCCCGAGGTCGACGATCGTCTCGCCTTGCTGGTCCTGGCCGAGGCGGCGCAGGACGGCACGGATCCGCGCGTCGATCTGGGCCGAGCTGAACGGCTTGATCACGTAGTCGTCCGCGCCCGCATCGAGCAGCTTGACCACGCTGGCGTCGTCGTCACGCGCCGTCGCCACGATCACCGGTACGTCGCTCACCGAACGAACCATCGCCAGCACGTCCCGGCCGTCCAGGTCGGGCAGGCCGAGATCGAGCAGCAGTACGTCGGGCCGGTCCCGGGCCACCACGGCGACCCCGTCGGCGCCGGCGGCCACGGCCGTGACGACATGCCCGGCCGCCGTCAGGGACTTGCCCAGCGACGTCCGGATCGCATGATCGTCCTCGACCAGCAACACCCGCGCCATGCGATGAGAGTAGTGCCTCGAAGAGGCACCCTCTGTGAGGTCGTTACGAAGGTGCTTTCAGGCCGGTGCTGCGGAGCTCCAGGTCGGCGAGCCGGCCGATGATGTCCCGGTCGCCTTCGCGCCACGCGGCGACCGGGTCGTCGGAGATCTTGGCCAGCCGGTGCATCGGCTGGTTGGCCATCGCCCGAAGCGCGAACAGGTCCAGGTCCGCATCGTTGTCGATGAACTTCTGCGCTGCGGTCGCCCGCCGGGAGAACCGGATCCGACGCGGCAGCCAGAGCAGCAATGCGAACAGCACCGGCAGCCCGATCGTCACACCGGCCAGCACGTAGGCGAGTTGCTCCACCGCGTGCGCCTGGTCCCGCCCGGCCTGTGCGAGCCGCCCGGCCGCGGCGGCGGCTCCATCCACCGGCGACCGGAGCTGATCGCCGACCGCCGGCACCTTCCCGATCGGCTCCGACAGCCTGCGCAGGTCACCCGCCAACCCGTCGCCCGCCTCGGCCGCCTTCCGCCCGGGGGTGCCGAGTGCGTTGGTGATCCGGAAGATCAGCCGGCCGAGCTGCACACACAGCCAGACCCACCCCACCAGCATCAGATCACCCAGCACCTGCCCGAACCGCTGCGAGCCGACGTCGGAATAGACCTTCACAAGCGGAACTCCCTCGAGGCGGGGCGGTCGATGAAGGGATTCTCATCCAGATTTCATGGGGGCGCCTGCTGGGCGCGCCATAGTCTGAGCATGCTCTTGTCTCCCAGGCTGGTGACGTTGGCGCTGACCGGAGCGGCCGGTTTCGGGGTCGCGGCGGCCGCGCTGTTCGGCGCGAAGGCCGATCCGCCCGATCTCGGCGAACCGTTGGTCGTGCCCGGACCGAGTACCCCGGCTACACCACCTCACACGGTCACGCCGACGCCGGAACCGGCGCCGGCACCGACCGCGACGAAGACCCGGGCACCGGCCCGGACCCAGGCCACGGCGCCGAAACCGGCCCCGAAGCCGAGCCGGCCGGTGCGGTCCAGCACCCGGGGTGAAGGCATGGACGATGATGATGACGACCGCAACGGCAGTGCAGGCGCAACGGACGGGGACGACGGCGAAGCAGGCGGGGACGGCTGAGCAGCCGGCCGGGGTCGGCCGGCTGGTCGGCGCGGGCTCGGAGGTGGTCCGGTCGGTCCGGGCCCGGATCCTGGCCTGGGTCATCGTGCTCACCGCCCTCGGCATGGCCGGCGCCGCCGGTACGGCGTACCTGCTCGAGACCGAGCGCATCGACGTCCGGATCGACCGCTCGCTGCAGCAGGAGATCGCGGAGTTCGCCGAGTTCCACCGGACCGGGATCGATCCTGGCACCGGGCAGCCGTTCACCAGCGTCGACCGGCTGCTCCAGGTCGCGATGAGCCGGAACGTGCCGGACGAGCACCAGACCATCGTCGCGTTCCTGCCCGACCGGACCTTCACGCCTCGCGACGCCCTCCCGCTGCACAACGATCCGGTTCCGGGCCGCGACGACGGGCTCGGACGTCCCGGTGTTCGGCAGCTACGACTCACCCGACGGACCGGTCCGGTACGCGACGATGCCGGTCAAACAGTCCGATCACCAAGGCACCTTCGTGGTCGCCTACTTCACGGCCTCCGAGCACGGCGAGTTCGCCGACGTGATCCGCACCTACCTCGCCGTCGCAGTCGTTGCCTTGGCCGTGGTCGCGCTGGCCGCCTGGCTGACGGCCGGCCGGTTGCTCCGCCCGATTCGCGACGTACGGCGAACCGCGCTGGCAATCAGCGACACCGACCTGACCCGCCGGATCGACGTCACCGGGCACGACGACGTGTCCGAGCTGGCCCGCACGTTCAATGCGATGCTGGACCGGCTGGAGGATGCGTTCGCCACTCAGCGGGAGTTCCTGAACGACGCCGGGCACGAGCTGCGGACGCCGATCACGATCGTGCGCGGCCACTTGGAGCTGCTGGACGAGTCCGACCCGCGTGACGTCGCCGAGACCCGGACGCTGCTGGTCGGCGAGCTGGACCGGATGAGCCGGCTGGTCGAGGATCTGGTGCTGCTCGCCCGGGCACAGCGGCCGGACTTCCTGCGCCCCGCGCCGGTCGATGTCGAGATGCTGACCGACGAGGTGTTCGACAAGGCGCGTACCCTCGGCAAGCGCCAGTGGCGTATCGATCAACGGGCCCAGGCGACGATCGCGGCCGACGCGCAGCGGCTGACCCAGGCGCTGGTGCAACTGGCCGAGAACGCGGTCAAGTTCACCGGCCCCGATGATGTGATCGCGATCGGGTCGTCGGCGAACGCGAGCGTGGTCCGGTTCTGGGTCCGGGACAGCGGGATGGGGGTCCCGGCCGAGGACACCATCCGGATCTTCGAACGCTTCCGGCGTGGGCGCGGCGGCCAACGGGCGGAGGGCTCCGGGCTCGGCCTGGCGATCGTGCAGGCCATCGCCGAAGCCCACGGCGGTCATGCCTGGGTGGAGTCGCCGCCGGGCAGTGGCGCGACCTTCCGGCTGGAGATTCCGCGGACGGCGTCGCCGTACGAGATCCCTGGGGGAACCACAGTGAGTCACCAGGACCGGTCGTGAACCGCATCCTGATCGCGGAGGACGAGGAGCTGATCGCGTCGTTCGTCGCGAAAGGCCTGCGGGCGAACGGCTTCACGCCGACCACCGTGGGCTTCGGGCAGCTCGCCCTGGAGCGGGCGCTGAGCAGCGAGTTCGACCTGCTGGTGCTCGACCTCGGACTGCCGGACCTGGACGGCTTCACGGTGCTGGCCCGGTTGCGCGCGGCGGGCAGCACGATGCCGGTCGTGATCCTGACCGCCCGGGACTCCGTCGACGACACCGTCGCCGGGCTCGAAGGCGGTGCGGACGACTACATCCCCAAGCCGTTCCGGTTCGAGGAACTGCTGGCCAGGATCCGGTTGCGGCTGCGCGACGACCGGACGGCGGAGCCCACAGTGCTGCGCTGCGGCGACCTGTCGCTCGACCTGCGCAGCCGGCGTGCCTCCGCGGACGGGCGGGTGGTGGAGCTGACCGCGCGGGAGTTCGTGCTGGTGGAGATGTTCCTGCGCAACCCCGGCCAGGTGCTGTCGCGGCAGCAGTTGCTCAGCCACATCTGGGGGTACGACTACGACCCCGGGTCGAACATCGTCGACGTCTACGTCCGGTACCTGCGCAAGAAGCTCGGCCCAGAACGGATCGAGACCGTCGGGGGCATGGGCTATCGCCTCGCGCCCGGCCCGGAGCTGCTGGACTGACAGACGAAGGGGCCGCCCGGTGGGGGGTGAAGCCCGGGCGGCCCGTTCGGAGCCTCGTCAGCAGGAGGAGGGGTGGCCGCTCGGGCCACTCCCGCCGAGGCTCGGCACCGGCGACGTCTCGTTGCTGCCAGCAACTAGATCGGCTGTGGCCCGCCGGACGACGCCGAACGGGGTGCCGGTCCGGCGCTGGCCCAGCGGGTTCCCGCCGAGGATCCGGAGCAGGTCGGCCGGCGGCAGCGACCGGGACGACGTCGCCCGGATCGATCCACCGAAGTCGTTGATGTCCACGATCGCCACCCCGGCCTGGAACCTCGCCTCCAGGCGCCGGCAGAGCTCCACAGCCTGGTACGGCGGCATCGGCGGGATGAGCACGTCGTCGTACGGCGGTCGCGCGCCGTCGAGGTCACGCGCCAGGTTGCCGGCCACCCGGTAGAACATGCCCTTGTGGCCGAGCGGCCGGGTGAATCCGGCGCACAGGACGGCGAGACTGATCCGCACCCGGCCCTGCGTCTGGACGACGTACTGCATCTTGGCGGGCACCGAGAGTCCCTGGGATCCCGACCGTGGCCGGACTCTCCCGGCCAGGAACCGCGCCAGGGCTCCGACCCCCAGCGAGGCGATCGGGACGGCGCCCCCGGACAGCAGTACGGCGACCTTCTCGCTGATCACGATCGTGTCGTCGGAGGACAGCGCGGGCAGGTGCTCGGCCAGCGCGAGGGTCAGGTCGTCGGTGGGTTCCAGCCATCGGGTCGGCACGGCGATCGTGGTCCAAGCGGACATTCCTCGAGGTCCTTTCGCGGGTTCGTCCGCAGCCTGGCAGCCGAATCCGCGCGAGTGGATGAATCCACGATGAGAGTCCTTTCATGCAGCCTGACGGACGCGGCCGCGCAGCCTCTTCACCGTGTCCAGGAGCAGGCGTCCCTCTGGCGCCTTGGTGACCAGCAGTCCGGCGCCGTACACGGCGCAGACGGTGACCGCGACGCAGGCGGACTCGATGACCGCATGCGGGGTCAGCAGAACGCGTACGGCGAGCCCGGCGCCGGCTGCGATGACGGCGAGGGCCATCGATCGAAGTAGAAGGAACGTCGCGGGTCGGAGGCTGACACCGTCGTGCCGGTGCCTTAGTAGCCAGGTGTTCGCGGCCGCGGCCAGCAGGAGCGACAACGTCGTCGAGGCGGCCAGGCCGGTGATGCCGTACCGCAGGCCAAGCGTCAGGTCGCCGACGACGTTGACCACCATCGCCACCACGGCCACCGCGACCGGGCGAGTCGTGTCGCCGACCGCGTACGACGCCCGGACCACGAGCTCACGCCATCCGAGGGCGAGCAGCGCCGGGGCGTAGAAGACCATCGCCTTGGCAGCCAGCGCGGCATCGTCGTCCGAGAACCCGCCGTGGCCGAAGACCGTTGTCACCAAGGGTTCTGCGGCGCAGACCAGGATCACGCAGAGCGGTGTCAGGCACACCGCTGTCACGGCGAGGCCTTGGTCGACGAGCTTCCGCATCCGGGCGCGATCCGTCGCGTACGCGCCGAGGGCGGGATAGAGGGCCGTGAGCAACGAGGCGACGAGCAACGTCTCGCCGAGACTGACCAGCCGCCAGGCGTATCCGAGAGCCGAGATCGTTCCTTCGGCAAGGGTTGAACCGACCGCGCGGTCGACCAGGGTGTTGACGTTGCCGACTGCGCTTCCGACGAGCAGGGCGGGCACGAGACGTGCGATCTCGCGGAAGCCCGGGTCGTCCAGGCGGAGCGACGGGCGGAGCCGGATGCCCAACTGATGCACCGGGATCAGTTGCAGGAGCAGGCGGGTGGCAGAGCCCGCGACGAAGCCCCATGCCAGCGCGATGACGCCGTACTGGGGACCGAAGATCGCAGCGCTTCCGATCATCACGAGGTTGAACGGCACGCCCTGGAAGCCGGACCAGCCGAAGCGGCCATGGGCTTGGACGAGTCCGGCCAGCAGGTTGGTGCCGGCGATCAGGACCGTCGCGGCGAGCACGACTCGGGTCAGTTGGCGAGCGAGCTCGGCCTGCTCACCCTCGAAGCCCGGAGCGAGGGCGGCGAGCACGGGGGTGACCGCGATCCACATCACCAGCGAGCCGAGGCCCAGGACGATCAAGGTCACCGACAGCGCGACGTCGAAGCTGCGGTGCGGGCGACAACGGCCGTCCTCGTCGCGGGCTTCGCGTGCGGTCACGGGTACGGCGGCCTTGGCCATCGCGCCGGCGACCAGGCCGAGTACGACGTTCATCAGGCCTTGCGCGACGAAGTACGCGTCCAGGGCTGCCCCGGCGCCGAAGACCGCGGCGATGACGACGTCCCGGGCGAACCCGAGCAGCGTCGATACCGCGGTGAGGACCGTGACCACGGCCGCAGCGCGTGTCACGCTCCACATGCGCGGCAGTCTAGGGATCCGTGCGGGTTCTCAGCGCGACGATTGGAGAACTCTCATCACTCAGAGCGCCGAGGTGATGCAGGATCCCACTCTCCTGAGGCCCAGGCCGACAGATAGGCATAGGCAAACTCTCGAGTGTTCGGCCAGTACTCGTCGGACCGGCTGAGATCGGGTCGTTCCTCGATGCTCAGTTGATCGAGAAACACATCCAACTGGCCGTTCGTCTTGTGTGACTCGACCATCAGCACAGCAGGCGGCAAGCATTCCGCGGCATCCTCGAGCGCGACAAGAGCAGCAGTCACGTCGAGCAATGCTGTCCACGACGGGCGGTGCGCTCCGAGCTCGCCGACGAAGTCCTGCAGTGCTTCCGATCGTGTCAGTGAATAGTAGAACCGGTTACCGATCCGGCGTCTGCGCAGGATTCCTGCCTTCTCGAGCGAGTCGCATTCGTTGACGACATTGCTCTTCGCATAACCTATCCACTCGCTGATGATCGTCGTCGAGCCAAGTGACGGTCCGGAGAGGAAGTAGCGGAGAATCTCCGTCCTGGCGCCGACACCGAACGCGGCTCGCATCCGCAGCCAAGCACGAGACGGCTGTTTCATGCTCGTCAGCGATGATCGATTGGTGGTCTCGTAGGGAATCTCGTCGGTGGCCCCGGGCCACCGAGCTGTCGAGTGTTCGTTGACTGTAGCCGCGAACCAGCCCCAGGCCGCCGCGGCCTCCGGTCTGTTCCGCAACAGACCGCGTAGGCGCACCCGTGAGACGTAGCGCCAGTAGTGAATGCACCAGTCGAGCGCCTCGTCGCGAAGCCTGGGATCGAAGTCGGCAACCTCTGCTGTGCGGAGTATCAACGGCTCCGGATCCACGATCCACGATCGGTGAGTCCGCCCCCAACCCGAGACCCCGAGCTCGGCCCACGCTCCCCAGAGCAGTTCGAGCTCGAGCTCACGCAGGGATGAGCGCTGGTTCCTAGAGGTCGACATCTCCGGCCTCAACTCCCAACTGCGCAAGGATCGTCGTGAGCTCCTGACGGAAACCGCCGGAGTCGTCGTGCGTCCGAGTCCACCGCGACGCCGCTACCAGCTCGTCGGCTGTCGGCGCCAACGCTTGCAGATCGGTCAGATGCTTGCTGGTTCGAACACCGGAATGATCGACGGCGGCGTACAGCTTGAAGCAGATCATGTCGTACCTGCCGACCACATGAACCTCGAGTGATCCATAGCGCCGTACCGTGACCCGGTCCTCGAAATGGTCCGGCAGACCGAAGTCGAACAGCGAAGCCGGCCCGTTGTTGAGCCACCGCTCCGACAGACCGAGCGCTGCGCCGACTTCACGAGCCGCGTCGGCGAGCGGTGCAGGAATTCTCTCGGCCTTCACGTAGTGGTTGTCCTCGACCAGCCCCACGACGTCGAGGTCTGCTGTCGGTCGTTTCACGACCCCAAGAAGCAGCAGGCTGCTACCGCCGACCACAAGGATGCGGCTCTCGATCTGCCGGCTCTCGAGCACCGCGCCAAGGGTCTGCAGAGCCTCCTCCAGTCCTTCGAGCGCGAACATACTGTCATGTTATCGAGGTAGATCGAACATGTAAACTGGTCGATTCGTGCAGGCAAACTAAGACGGTCAACCCTGTTCGTGCCCTCTGTCCAGCCCTTTCTTGTAGGTCAGAGCGCCGAGCGCAAGTCCCAGAGCAGCGGGTAGTAGCGCAGGTCGAGGCGGCTGCGCAGGTAGCCGGCGCCGGACGAGCCGCCGGTGCCGGGCTTGGTGCCGATCATTCGCTCGACCATGACGACGTGCCGGGCTCGCCAGGCGGCGGCGAGCTCGTCGTGCTGGACCAGGGCCTCGGCGAGCTCCCAGACGGCGGCGTAGTGCGCGCGGTCGCCGGCGACCTTGCGGAGGGCGTCGCGGACCGCGTCCTCGGAGTCGGTGGCGAATCCGGCCTTCTCGAGGACGGCGAGATACGCGTCCCAGAGCGTGGGCGCCGCCAGGCGTTCCTCGAGGCGGGCCTTCTCGGCGTCGGTCAGGCCCCGGAACCGCTTCACGAACGACGGGTCCTTGGCCCCGGAGAGGAACTCGATCTCGCGGTACTGCACCGACTGGAAGCCGCTTGCCGGGGACAACCGGTGCCGGAACTCGCCGAAGTCCTGCGGAGTCATCGTCTCCAGGATGTCGACCTGCTGGGTCAGCGTCCGCTCGATGGTGTGCACCCGGCGGAGCAGGTGCTCAGCCAGCCACAGCTCACCGGACAGCATCGCGTCCCGGGACGCGGTCAGCTCGTGAAGCACCTGCTTGAACCACAGCTCGTACACCTGGTGGATGGTGATGAACAGCAGCTCGTCGTGCGCCGGCGGATCCGACTCCAGCCGCTGCTGGTCCAGCAGCTGCGCCAGCCGCAGGTAGCTGCCGTACGTCAGCCGCCCACCCTCCTCACCGAAGTGGATGTCGACCCCGTCCCACCGTCCGGCCACCCCGTCACCAGTGCTCATGAGGCCGAGGGTAGCCGACCCGTCCGTGACCGGTCAGGGATTCGCTCGTTGGGTGTGAGGTACGCCAATTCGAGGAGTTGCATGTCCGCCACGGTCCAGACCCCACTCGTTCCGGGCCCGATTCAGGGACCCACGCGTGAGGAACCCCAGATCGAGGCGTTGCTGCCCGACGACTACGCCTTCCTGGTCCACCTGGCCTACCTGATCCTCCCGCCTTCGATCAGCCGGCCCCGACGGGTGGCCGCGGCGCATGCCGTCGTCCAGCGTGCGCTGCCACCCGACACGTCGTACCCGCGCGAGGTCATGCGCCGGCTCGTCATCCAGGAGGCAGCCCACCAGGCCTCCCGCCGTACGCCGCTGTGCCGCCTGAGCAGCGCGCTCGCGCCGCCCGACGCCGCCGACTTCACCCCGTGCGCCAGGACCCTCGACCGCACGGCTCACCACCACCGCACCACCCGCGGCCGTCGCCTGGCCATCACCTTCACCCTCCTCACCACCCTCGCCATCCTCATTTCCCTCCTGACGTAACACCGGATTCGAAGCTGGTCGAATCTGGTTCCTTGGCGGGGGCTGCTCGGCATACTGCAGTGGTGGCGATTCACCTGACGATGACCGCGGATCAGCTTGGTCGGTCGCGCTTCGCCGTCTCGCCTGCACAGGAGGTCGTGAGCACAGTCCGCCTTCGCGACGGGCATCCCGCGCAGCACGCCAGGACCTGGTACTCGCGGGCGCGATCGTTGATGCCGGCCAGTGAGCTGGCGTTGCTGGAGGCGCTGGTCCCGGCCGATCACGACTACGCCCCGGACTTCCTGACGCCGCCGCCCGCGCGGCCTACGGTGACGATCGAGGAGCAGGCGCGGCTCATCGCCAACAGCTCCCCTGACGACATCGAGCGCCAACTCGACATCAGCCTGCGCGGCCGGCCGGTCCGCGACGACGTCGTGGCGCTGTTCGGCGACGAGGAGACCTACCTGCGGTGGCGTCGTACGGCGCCCGAGCCGCTCGAGCGCGTGATCGCCGAAGGCCCGGAAGCGGTCGCCATGGCCGCCGCGAAGGCGCTGCAACTCTTCTTCGAGCTCGCGATCGAACCGGACTGGAGCCGGACCACAGCAGTCCTTGAGGACGACGTACGCCGCAAGAGCGACCTGCTCGCCTCCCGCGGAGCCGTCGCCATGCTCAACGACCTCGGCCGCGGCATGGTGTGGGACGGCGAAGGCATCGTCCTGGACCGGCCGTACGACGTCACCGTCGACTGGGCGGACGACGGCGTACTGATGATCCCGACCTCGACGCACGTCGGCCCGGTGCAGTTCACGGTGAAGTGTCCTGAGCAACCGGCCGTCGTCTACCGCGCGAACGGCATCGGCCGACTCTGGCAGCGCGCCGTCCAGGCGCCCAATCGCGCACTGGCCGACCTCCTCGGCGAGACGCGTGCGGCACTGCTGACCGAGCTCGGCGAACACCAGTCGACGAAGGAGCTGAGCAGCCGACTGCCGTGGAGTGCTCCGACGGTGTCGTACCACCTGCAGGTCCTCCTGCGAGCGGGTCTGGTCGGACGAACTCGACGCGGCAACAGCGTGGTCTATCGCCGTACGCCGGTGGGCGACTCGCTGCTGGGGGCGTGAGGTGTCCGAAGCTCAGCAGGACGCATCTCCTGCCTGGCGTCGCTTCGTGCCCTGGCAGGGCCGCGCGACCCGGGTCGACGTTGCGTTGATGGGCGCGATCCTCGGGGTCGTCGCACTCGGGCTCGCGTTGCGTCCGCTCAAGCCGTTCCTGGTCGCGTCGCATCCGGTCGCGCTCGCGTTCCTGACCGGCGATCTGGTGGCGATCGGCGCCGCGGCGGCTTTCGCGCGGATCGGGGAAGCGCCGCTGTGGTTGGTGATCGTCGCGGGTGCGGCCGGGATGGTGAAGTTCGACTGGCTGACGTGGTGGACCGGGCGGCAGTGGGGTGAGGGCATCATCCGGATGTTCACCACCAGCCAACGGGTACTGCGCTTCGCCGCCCGGACCACCGAGCTCCCGCCGTGGGTCCTGCGAGTCGCCGTGCTTCTCGCCGTACTGCCTGGCGTTCCGACCGCGGTGGTGTACGCGATGGCCGGCTGGGCACGGATGCGGCTGTCCGTCTTCCTCCTGCTGGACCTCGCCGGTGCCGTGCTCATGACCGGCCTGATCGCAGCACTCGGCTACTGGAGCGGTCAGCGAGCCGTCGACATCGTCCTGATGATCGACAGGTACGCCTCCATCATCAGCCTGTCGATGATCGGCCTCGCCCTCCTCATCCCCGTCACCAAGCGCCTGATCCACCGAGCACGATCCACGCGTTGACCTGCACAGCCCAATGGGACCTGGTTCACGAGGACGCCTGCCGCGGCCTATCCTCAGCACGGTGAGATGTGGTCTGCGGCCGGTCGCGTAGACCGCAGCGCGTAGGCGACCGCGGGATACGCCAGCGCGTGAAACCGGTGCTGAAGGCAACGACCGCGAGCAAGACGACGAGGGGGACCAACACGTCGCCGAGCGGATCGTCATACAGGACGACGATCGAGTGCACCCGAAAATACTCGTCGCTCCTCACGACAACCGCGGCAAACGGTTACCGTAACGGTCACCATGAACCGTCCTACCCGATCACCCCATCCACACTCATCCACACACGACCCCCAACATCCAAACCCGAACCCCCCCGACCCACCCGCCCCGATCCCTTCGCCTTCCCGCGCCGGCCTCCGAACGGCTGTCGTCGCTGCGCGAATGCACCGCGAGCACGTCCCGACCGGCGTGGTCGCCCCCGCCCCACCCCCGCTCCCGCCCCACCCCCGCTCCCGCCCGCTCCCGCCCCGCCCCGCTCCGCTCCGCTCCGCTCCCGACGAAGGTTCCCCGCCGAGTCGTGGATTGTGGTCGGATTCAGCGGCCGACATCAGCCGAAATCCACAACTCAACGACCCACAGCAGGATGTCGCCGCCGACGCACCACCCGACACCCAACTCCTCGCCGAGTCGTCGATTTCGGTCAGATTCCGCGGCCAACACCAACCAAAATCCACAACCCAACGACCCACAGCAGGATGTCGCCGCCGACGCACCACCCGACACCCAACTCCTCGCCGAGTCGTCGATCTCGGTCGAATTCCGCGGCCAACACCAGCCAAAACACAACTCAACGACTCACAGCAGAATGTCGCCGCCGACGCACCACCCGACACCCATACTCCTCGCCGAGTTGTCGATTTTGGTCGGATTCGGCGGCCGACATCAGCCGAAATCCACAACTCAACGACTCACAGCAGAATGTCGCCGCCGACGCACCACCCGACACCCATACTCCTCGCCGAGTTGTCGATTTTGGTCGGATTCGGCGGCCGACATCAGCCGAAATCCACAACTCAACGACTCACAGCAGAATGTCGCCGCCGACGCACCACCCGACACCCATACTCCTCGCCGAGTCGTGGATTTTGGTCGGATTCGGCGGCCGACATCAGCCGAAATCCACAACTCAACGACTCACAGCAGGATGTCGCCGCCGACGCACCACCCGACACCCATACTCCTCGCCGAGTCGTGGATTTTGGTCGGATTCGGCGGCCGACATCAGCCGAAATCCACAAC
>NZ_JBFAHB010000043.1:0-7973 GCF_040653975.1 Kribbella sp. NPDC050820 | reverse complement strand
CTCAACGACTCAGAGCAGGATGTCGCCGCCGACGCGCCACCCGACACCCATACTCCTCGCCGAGTCGTGGATTTTGGTCGGATTCGGCGGCCGGCATCTGCCGGAATCCACAACTCGACGACTCAGAGCGGGATGTTGCCGCCGGCCAATCGCCCGACGCTCAACTCCTCGTCGAGTTGTCGATATTGGTCGGATTCGGCGGCCAACATCTGCCGGAATCCACAACTCGACGACTCAGAGCGGGATGTTGCCGCCGGCCAATCGCCCGACGCCCAGAGCCTCGTCGAGTCTTGGGTTTTGGTCGGATTCGGCGGCCGGCATCAGCCGAAATCCACGATTCGACGGTCAGATCGGGAGGTTGCCGGCGGCGAGTCGCCCAGGCAGTCGGCGACATTCACCGGTTCACCCGTCCACCGGGCTACCTGCCGACCGGCCGGTCACGTCCGTTGGACGAGCCTCCGGCGAGAGCCGCGGAGGGTGCTGTGATTCGGCGACTGACAGTTGCTGCTGAGCAAGGCGGCATGTGAGGAGAGTGGTCGTGTCATCCGTTCGGGTTGTTGTGTGCCGACGGGCAGGGCGTCCGTCGGGCACATCCACGCGGGACAGCGGCCGGCGGCCGCCGGCGAGCAGTCTGGGCGACGGTGGCGTTCAGCCTGAGCCAGATCCGGCGCCCGCCGGAGGCGGTGGAAGGACAGCCGCCGCTGGCGGTCCTACCAGTCGAGGGCGGGGGTGGTTGTGGTGAGTGAGGAGAAGTTGTTCGGGGTGCAGCGGCGGGAGCGGTTGATGGGTGAGCTGCGGCGGCATGGGGCGATTCGGGTGCGGGAGTTTGCGGGGCTGCTCGGGGTGAGTGAGTTGACCGTACGGCGGGACATCGCGGCGCTGGCGGCGCAGAACCTGCTGACCAAGGTGCACGGTGGGGCGACGCTGCCCACGGACCTCGGGCCGGCGACACAGATTCGGCGGCGGGGTACTGGGCCGCCGCGGTTCACGATCGGGATGGTGGTGCCGTCGCTGGACTACTACTGGCCGGCGATCGTGTCCGGTGCACGCTCGGCGGCCGCGGCTCAGGACGTCCAGGTCCAGCTGCGCGGGTCGACGTACGACTGGGCCGAGGACCAGCGGCAGATCACCCGGCTGATCGAGTCGCAGCAGGTGCAAGGCCTGCTGCTCGCGCCGAATCTGGACGGTGACGACGTCGGGGAGATGATCCAGTGGATCGGCGACCTGCCGGTCCCGGTGGTCCTGGTCGAGCGGCACCCGCCACGCTGGACGCCGACGAAGCGCCAGTTGGAGTGGGTTCGCAGCGACCACGCACTCGGACTGGAGATCGCCGTACGGCACCTGCATGAGCACGGGCACCGCAGCATCGGCCTGGTGCTGTCCAAGGGCAGCCCGACGTCAATGCACCTCGAGCGCGGCTGGGAGCTGGTCTGCGCGGAACTCGGCATCTCCCCCGACCTGATCATCCGCGAGTCGATCCGGATGGTCGAACCCGGCTACCGCGAGACGATCGCCCAACTGCTGGAACGCTGCCGCGCCGCCGGTACGACGGCCCTCGTCGTGCACTCCGACCCGGACGCGATGTCGATCGCCCAGTACTGCACCGAGCGCGGCATCACCATCCCGGACGACCTCGCGATCGTCGCGTACGACGACGAGGTCGCCCGACTCGCCGAGCCGGCCATGACCGCGATCCGGCCGCCGAAGCCGATGGTCGGACGGACCGCGGTCGAGCTGATGGTGGCCCGGCTGATCGAGGGCAACCGGCGCCCGGCCCAGCGGATCCTGGTCACTCCCGAGCTGATCATCCGCGACTCGTCGATTCCGCTTCGCGTCCGCTAGCGCCGCTTTCCGGCAACTCCCCGGCCGCTCGCGGGCGCGTAACCGCGGAGGAAGACCCGCACGCCGGCCCGGACGATCCGGTCCAGATCCGCCTCCCGGTTCGCGCCGGCTCCGTGGTGGAACGGCACTGCCCCTTGCACCAGGAGCATGAGGTGGGTCGCGGCCAGCTCCGCGGCGGCCTTCGGCTCTTCCGAGGGGTCGAGGGTCAGCAGGCCGCGATCGGCTATCGCACCCAAACACCCGGCGAGTGCCGCGACCACCCGCCGCGGTCCGGCCTGCTGCCAGGCCTCGACCGCCGCCGGCGGGATGTGGTCGAGGTCGGCGTTGACGTGCCGCACCAGCGCGAAGTGACTCTGGTAGCCGGTCATCGGCCTGGCCAGGTCCCGGCCGAACGCCTCCAGGTCGTCCTCGAGGTCGACGATCTTGCCGAGGTGCCGCTCGATGATCGCGATCTGGGTGTCGGCGACCCGGGTCGCGCTGTCCTGGATCACGGCCTCGAAAAGCTTGGCCTTGTTGCCGAAGTGGGCGTAGATCGTCCGCGTGGACACCGCCGCGGCCGCGGCGATCGCGTCCATCCCGGCCCGCGCGTACCCGTCCCGGGCGAACTCCTCGAGCGCGCCGTCGAGGATCGCCCGCCGCTTGTCCGATCTGCCGGTCACCGAAACTTCCTCTCCGCCGGAATACAACCAGCGTTTTACTAGTTGCCATCTACGTAGTACTTTAGCCGAGATGCACACCCTCGAAGGGAGCGACAGCAGATGTCCTTCACCCAGGACGAGATCGAGTACATGCACACCCAGCCGGTCGGCCGCATCGCGACCGTCGCCTCCGACGGCCAGCCGGACGCGGTCCCGGTCGGCATCGAGTACGACGGGACGTACTTCTACCTGAGCGGCGGACACCACCCGGAGAAGACCCGGAAGTACCTGAACGTCGGCGCCGGCAACACCAAGGTGGCGCTGCTGTGGGACGACGTGGTCACCACGTCGCCGTGGACACCGCGGTTCCTCCGGGTCTACGGCACGGCTGACTTCGTCGAGCACACCGGCATGTTCGGGACCGGCAGGTACCTGCGGGTCACGCCCACGGTGTCATGGAGCTGGAACCTCGAGGCCCTGCCGTTCGACGGCTCCAACGACCGCGAGTTCGAGCCGAGGCGGGCGGTCCACAACGTCCGTACGGCGGCCTGACACCGCTCGCCTCACGTGTCCAGACGCAGGTAATCGACCCAGCCGTCCTCCCACTCGAGGCGAACGGCGCGGCCCTCGCCGGACACGTGGGGCGCCTGGTCGGGCGGTCCACCCAGACCGACGACGGCGACGTACAGCACGCCGGCTTCCGGCTGCACCCGGGCACAGGGAATCGCGCTGTGCGTGCCGAGCGGGCTCGCGTCGGTCAGACGCCGTACGTCGTACTCGAAAACGTTGCTGCTGGCAACACATGACACCAGCCCATTGGACGCGATTTTGGCCTTGTTGCCCTCGAGCGTGTCGAGCGGCGGCTCGTCGGCGGACAGCGGCCAGCCGCTGAACTCGAGCCGCCACGAGGGATCCACGTCACCCTCGACGACCACGGCCCGCACCTCGTGGCTGCCGCGCAGTACAGAACCAACCACCAGCCGCGGGCCCTCGACCACACTGCCGCCGCGACCCGAGCCGTGCTCGGGCCCGTGGTCCTCGTCGGTCGGCACCCAGTGCGCGGACGTCACCGAAACACCAGAGCGCACCGTGGTGAACCCGTTGCGATGGCTCGGGCCGAACTCGGGATGCACGAGAGCCACGCTGTTCTCGATCGCACCCGACCACGCCTCCCGGTCGAGCGGCGGCATGGTGTGGGTCGAGTAGCCGAGCCGCGCGTAAAGCGGCGAGTCGGCCCGCTGGTCGCCCGGGACCGAGTGATCGGTGCCGTGGTTGGCGATCCGGACGACGCCGTCGGCCTTCGTGCCGCTGACGATCCACCCCGGCTCCGCGATCTCGAGCGTGAAGTCGCCGGTCTCGACCGGCAGCGGTTCCTCGGTCGCGGTCCACACCGGATGATCGGCCGGCAACATCAGGCCGAGCATGCCTTTGACTGCCCAGTACGGCGATCCCGGCCCGGAGTACGACTGCGCGATCCGCGGCCACTCGCCGTACCAGCCAAGGTTCAGCAGACCCCGGTCGTCCGGCACACCGTGATCGAGGAAGTGCGCGAGCATCCCGGAGGCCGCGCGCCGCAGCAGCCCCGGAGGTACGTCGGTCGCACCCGTGACAGCCCCCATCCACAAGGGAGCAGCCGCCGCGAACCGGTACGTCAGACTGCGGCCCTGGACCAACGGCGAGCCGTTGCCGCCGATCAGGTGGACGGCGGTCTCGACGTACTGCGCAAGTCGTTCACGCCACGCGGACACCAGCTTCGGGTCGGCCGACGGATCCATGGTTGCCCAGAGCAAGGGATAGACGTGCAGCGCCCACCCGTTGTAGTGATCGAACGCGCGCTCCGGCCCGTCGGCGTACCAGCCGTGGTCGCGGTACAGCGACTCGTGCACCGCCAGCCCGCTCTCGATATCGGCGCTCGACCACGGGCCGCCCACCGATTTGAGGAACGTCTCGACGACGATCTGGAACCAAACCCAGTTGATCGGCGGGTACTCCTCGCCGACCACGGTCCCCAACCAGTCCACGATCCGCTCGCGGTCGGCCTCGCCGAGGCGGTCCCACAACCAGGGCCGGCTGAGATGCAGACCGAGTGCGATCGAGCACGCCTCTACCTTCGCCTGCCCGAGCCGGTCCGGACGCGGCCAGGCATGCGGCGAGGCCGGGTCGGTGCCGGCGCGCAGACCGGCGGCGTACCACTCGGCGACCCCGTGCGGATCGTTGCCGTGCTCACCGTGCAACCGGATCGCGGCCAGCAGGAACGACCGCGCGAACGCCTCCAGCGAATCGCTGTCGGGACCGTACGCACTCGGCTGGCCGGGCAACTCGATGCGCGCGTGATCCGGCGACGCCCACGGGCGCAGCGCCAGCAACAGCCCGTCCGCGGTCGCCGCCCAGGACTCCCGGGTCATGCCGGTGTACGGCGCGTCAGTCACGGTCGCTCTCCTCTGCGGACGGTCAGGCGGAAGGATTTGCCCGGGCAGTCGACGACCAGCCGGTGCACGGTCGGGCCCCACACGCGTTCGAGCAGCGCGTCGTCGACTGCCCGCTCCTCAAGGTGTCCGGCGCCCAGGTCGGCGTTCCAGGTCAGTTCTGCGCAGCCGCCGCCCAACGTGTTGATCGTCAACCGGCCGGCGTCGTGGCTGATCGGCGTACCGGCGATGACGAAGTGCTCGGCGGCCGACCCTTCCCACTCGTCGGCGATCGTGATCGCGCCGTCCGCCACAGTCGCGACGCGGCGGCAGCGTGGCGCCTCCGGACACGCATGCGTGAGGTCGAGCGCCAGCGAGTTCTCCCGTACGACGAGATCCGTCGCTCGGTGTTCCGGGCCGGGCTGCTGCTCGTGGCCGCTGATCACCGGCACGTTGTGCCAGCCGCTCTGGACCACCCACTGCTCGTAGCGCCGATCGGAGAACGACAGCGCCGTGTACGTCGGCTGGCCCAAGTCGATCAGCACCGGTGTGGAGTCGAGGGCCACGATGAACGAGCCGACGTCGTTGTGGTTGTGGTTCTCATCGTTGTGCCCGCCCTTGATCGCCAGGGTCAGACCACCGTTGTCGCGGGCAACAAACAGTTGCACGTCCGGAAGCCACGTCGACTTCGGAAGCGGCAGGTCGGCCTTGCCGGCGTTCCACCAGGTGTCGTCGGTGAGCCCCAGCACCGCGCGCCCGAGCCCGGCGGCCGGAGCGATCGGCAGGTCGCGGTGCGCGGCGGCGGCTTGTGCCATCGCCTCGGCGTCCTGGTGGTAGCGGGCCCAGCGATGGAGGACATGCCACGGCTGGTTCGGGTCGGGACGGGCGGAACCGTCTGCGACGTTGACGTACCAGCCGTCGCCGAGCGCGACCCGCTGCGGATAGCGGACCATCTCCGCTAGCGGCGTACAGGACCATGGTGCGAACGCGCCGTCGGTGACGCGGTCGAGGAGGTCGAGGGCCAGCGCGAGTCGGGCCGGGCCGTTCCACCAGTAGGCGTAGCCCTCGTCGCAGCCGCCGTCGGCCGGCATCGCGTCGAGATAGCGGCTGAGACCGTCGACCACGAGGTCGGTGACTTCCAGCTGGACCTGCGGGTCGTCCTCGAGGAACAACGCGACGGCGAGGACGTGGCCGTGGATCCACGGGTTCCAGTTGTGCAGGCGTCCGTCGAGACCGAGCCAGTGCCAGCGACGGTCGGTGCGGAACGGTTGGGTGACTCGGTGCCGCGTCTCCCGCCGCATCCGCCGACGCAGGCCGGGCACTCTCTCGTCCAGTGCGGGTCCGAGGACGAGGTCGGCCCAGGCGAGGATCTCTGCGGTCTCAGCTGCGCCTAGGTCCAGGTACGGCTCGTCGGGATCGCCGACCACCTCGCTGCGGGCGGTCGCGAAGGACTCGTGCGCCGCCCAGCACCAGGTGGTCTGCTCACAGAGCAACATCAGTCCGTCGGCGGCTGCGTCGACGTATGCCTGGTCTGCTGTGAGTGCGGCCGCCAGGACGGCGGTCGACGTACGGCGGCGGAGCTCACCGGCGGGGTCTTCGTAGGCCGTGCGTACGCCGTCGCGCCAGTAGCGCGCGTAGTCGGACAGCAGCGTCTGCGGCCAGGGGCGGGCGCGATCCACGTCTGCGTCGTCGAGGATCGCCTGGGTGAGTTCCGGCGGCCGGTCACCCCACACCTCTCGCCGCGTGAGGTCAGCCACCCCGGACCGCGCCCGTGCCGCCCTGACCGCCTCCTCACGCCCTACACCCCCCACCGCAGCCCACCGCTCCACCAACCTCACCCCACCCACCCTACGAGCAAACGCTTCCCCATCAGCCAGTCGGCATGACCGCCGCTCGCGACCAGCTGCTTCGCTGACGCCAGTGGGCGCGGTGGCTGGGGTTGTGGCGGTCGCCGTACTGGGTGTGGGTGCGGTGGTTCGGCTGGATGGGTCTGAGCCGCCGGTGGCGACTGCGACGCCTGCACCTGTGCCGGCGGTGGGTACGAGCGCTCAGGAGCGTGCGGATCGGCTGGCTCGGCAGTTGGCGGCGCTCGAGGCGCAACGGCGGGCCGCTGCGGCTGCGCTCGACGCCCGGCTGGACGCGATCGAGACGAAGGTCGCAGGAGACGGTCTGATCGTTCAGCGGCAGTCGCGAGCTGTCCGGATCCTTTTCGAGGAAGGGGTGTTCTCGCGCGGCGGTGAGCTCACGCCGGCCGGGCGGGACGACTTGGTTGTGCTCGGCAAGCGGCTGAAGGGCCTCGACGCCGCGATCACGGTCATTGGCCACTCGGTCGTCGTACCGGGGAGCAGCTCGTCGGGTGGCTCCCGTACGGCGTTGCTCCGGGCACGGACCGCGACCCAGCAGCTCAGCCAGGCGTCCGGGTTGCCGCTCACCGCCTTCACGCTGCAGTCGGGCGACCAGCGCGTCGCACCGTTCCATACGGCGGCACAGAACCGGACCGTCAGCCTGCTGCTCGCGCCTCGGGGGTAGTCGGGTGACCGAGCGGTAGTGCCATGATGTCCGGCATGGAGCTGAAGCTGTCGGCGTCGTACGACGCCACACCCGAGGAAGTGTTCGCGATCGTCACGGACGCCACCTTCCGCGAGCAGGCGTGCCAGAAGACCAAGGCGCTGTCGTACTCCGTCGAGGTGACCGAGTCCGGCGGCGACACGATCGTCAAGGTGCAGCGCGAGATGCCGTCGGACGACGTGCCGGACATCGCCCGGAAGTTCGTCGGCCAGACCCTGACCGTCGTACAGACCGAGACCTGGCACCCGGCCGCCGCCGACGGGTCCCGCAAGGCCGACGTCAGCGGCGAGATCAGCAACACGCCGGTCACCCTGAAGGGCAACGCCGAGATCACCCCGACCGGCGCGAGCACGGTGCAGGCGATCGACCTGGACGTGAAGGTCGCCGTCCCGCTGATCGGCAAGAAGATCGAGCCCTTCGTGGTCGGCGCCATCCGCTCCGGCCTGCAGAAGGAGCACGAGCTCGCGCGGGACTGGACCCACTGAGCCTCGATCCGTGATCCCGGCCCGCGGCCGGGGTC
>NZ_JBFAHB010000042.1:0-79959 GCF_040653975.1 Kribbella sp. NPDC050820 | reverse complement strand
CGGTCATCCCGCTCCACACCCTGCACCAAGAGATAGTCCCAGCCCAGCGATCACACCCGCGGCAGAACGCGCCGATAATTCAGCGCCCTCCTAGCCGGCCTTCTTGAGCCCGATCTGGGTCAGGTCGAGGAACCCGCCGGCGTTCGGATCGGCCACCGCGTTGGAGATGTTCGAGCCCACCACGTACACGTTGAGGTCCTGAATGGTCGGCACCAGCGGCGCGGTCTTCATGATCTCGACGTACAGGTCGGACAGGCCGGACTCCAGCTTTTGCTGGTCTGACTCCTTCGCGAGCGCAGCCATCTGCTCCCACCCTGCGGTGCTGCGACCGTAGTTGTTTTGCGCCGCCTTGCCCTGAGCAGTGCTGTCCGGGCCGAGCACCGGCGGCACGATGGTGGCCAGGGACGGCCAGTCGTAGCACCAGCCGGCGGTGATCAGGTCGGTCGCCGCGGAGTCCTGCTGCTGGGTCGAGAAGTAGTTGTCACCCGGGATCCGGCGGATGTCGACGTTGATCCCGACAGCCTTCCAGGACGCCTGAGCGGCCTCGGCCGCCTTGACGGCCACGTCCGCGTCGCCGGTGCCGAACACGAGCTTCTCGCCCTGGTAACCGGAGTCGGCCAGCAGCTGCCTGGCCTTCGCCGGGTCACCCTCCGGCGGTGCCTTGAAATGCTCCTCCGGCCGGTAGCCGTCCATCTCCGGCGGAATGATCGAGTCGACCACCGCAGCGAGCCGCTCGCCGCCAAATCCGTCGCGGTAGCTGGTGCGGTCCAGGCCGTAGTACAGCGCCTCGCGCAGCTTCTGGTTCTTCAGCAGCGGCTTCTGCTGGTTGAACGCGATGTACCGGCGGCAGATGTCGGCGCCGTCGACCACGCGGTCCTTGACGCTCGCCTGGTTCGTCTTGGCGATGTTCCCTGGCTGCACACCGGACAGGCTCACCGAGCTCCGGTCGGCGGCGCCGTCCGCGATCAGTCGCTGGTCGACGGTCGCCTCGTCGCCACCGAACGTGAAGATGAACTTGTCCGGGAGCGCGGTGCGCAGCGGGTCCGTCTTCTGGTCCCACTGGTCGTTGCGGACCAGCACCAACTGCCGCTTACGGGCGTATGACTCGATCTTGTACGGACCGGTCGAGACCGGGTGGGTGTCGTACTTGGTCTTCGTGTCCTTGGCCTGCGGCACCGGCGAGAAGATCCTCATGCTCGCCGTGCCGACGAACGTGGCGACCGGCCGGTTCAGCTTGAAGACGATCGTCTTGTCGTCCGGCACCTCCATCGCGGTGCAGCCCTTGCCGCCGTTGTTGCCGGCGACGTACGGGCCCTCGTAGCCCGGGCAGTCCAGGTACTCGCGACCGTACGGCGCTCCCTCCGACATGTCGGCGGAGAACGAGCGCTCGACGCCGTACTTCACATCCGCCGCCCTGACCGGGGTGCCGTCCTCGTACTTGATCCCGTCCTTGAGCCTGAAGGTCCACGTCTTCAGGTCGGGTGACGACTCGTAGCTCTCGGCGAGGTCCTTCTCGGCGACGACCTTCTTGGTCTTGGGGTCGTAGCGGTAGTCGATCAGCGTGCGCGTGATCAGCTTGCCGATCATGTTGGAGTCGACGCTGAAGTTCCGCCCTGGGTCCAGGTGCTCCACGTCGTTGACGGAGTAGGCCGTCACCGTGCCGCCCTTCGCGCCACCGGCGGCCTGGGAGGCATCAACGGAGTCAGTTGAATCGTCGCCCTCACATGCGACCAGCGACCCACCCAGGGCCATGCTGACGATCGCCATCCGCACTCGCTCAGCGCAAACCATCCTCATCCCCCCTGCGTGCAACCGGGGGCGCCGGATGGCGTGCATCAGCCAAGTTGTGACCCCCCACAGCCCAGTGTCCGCCCGCAGGCGCGCTGACGCGAGAGCCTGTGGCGTCCGGTCACTGGTCACCCTTCTTGAATCGCAAGATTAAGATTCAATCAACCTACTGCGCGGTACTGGCAGTACGTCGCACCGCCGCGACGATGCACCCGCGCACCAGTCCTCGGGCGTGTTGTACCCGAGGCAGGTAGTTGAACATTCGAGGAGTTTCCTGATGGTCGTCGAGCACTGGTTCGACTTCGCCTGTCCGTACTGCTACATCGCCCAGGACCGGAACCGGATCCTGCGCGACCGCGGGATCGAGGTGGTGGAGCACGCGTTCCGCAGTCACCCCGGGATCCCGCCCGGTGGGAAGCCGGCCGGCCCGCGGGTCGGGCCGACGTACGAGTTCCTGGCCCGGGAAGCCGAGTCCGCCGGGCTGCCGTTGCGCTGGTCGTCCCGGATGCCGCACACGCGGCCCGCGCTGGCCGCTTTCGAGTGGCTGAAGCGCGCCAGGCCCAAGGTCGCCCAGCGGTTCGCGGAGTCGGTGTTCGCGGCGCACTTCGCCCAGCGGCAGGACATCGAGTCCGTCGCCCTCCTCACCATCCTGGCCGAGGCGGCCGGCGGCGACCCGGTGCCACTGCGGGCCGCGTTGGCCGACGGGACGGCGTACGAGGCTCTGTACAAGTCCGAACGGGCGGCGAAGAGGTACGGCGTGGAGAGGACGCCCACCTGGAACGTGCTCGGCCAGTCCGTCAGCGGGCTGCGGCCGCGGGTGTGGTTCCGGGACCTGACTACTGTGCTGCGTCCAACTGGGTGATCAGGTACTTCGGAGCGGTCAGGCGCCACGCCTCGGTGACCAACTCGCGCAGCTCCTCGTCGTCGGCCGCCTCGATGTCGACGTCGAGCCAGGCGAACCGTCCGGAGGCCCAGGACGGCGCGAAGACCTCCGGGTTCTCGGCCACCAGGGCCTCCTGCTCCTCGCGCAGCGACTTGAGCAGCAGCCTGGTCTCGTCCGCCGACATGTAGGCGAAGCTCTTGTTCCGCACCTTGAACACCGGCTGCCCCGCCCAGCCCTCGAACTCCTCCACCCCCGGCAACCCCAGCACGACCTTCGCCAGTACGTCGACGTCCATCCCCCAACCGTAGATCGGCCCACCGACACTTCTACTTGACCACTACCTGACCACCGTCACGGTGACCGTCGCCCCGGGCGCCAGCACCGTCCCCGGCCGCGGCGAAACCGCGAAGATCTCGCCCGCCCGGTAGTTCTGCGACGTCCTGGTCAGGAACCGGGTCTTCAGGCCCAGTTGCTCGAGCGCCTTCGCATACGCCACGCCGGTCGGCCGCGTGACCTGCGACTGATAGCTGGGCACTCCGACCTGATTCCGCACGATCTCGATCCGGGTCAGGATCCGGTCCACCTCGTCCGCACTCGTGGTCGACTCGGCGTGGAACCACACCTGCAGGGAAGGGATGCCGACCGCACCCGAGCACATGCCGTCCTCCCGGCAGCCCGTCCGCTGGCGCTCATCGCGGCCGCGGCCGACGCCAGCGTCGTGCGGGGCCGGCGACGGCGGGTCACGCCCGCACGGCCGGCATCCAGCGGCGGTCCCGCCAGGTCGTCGTCCCGCAGCCCGTTGCGCATACAGACAAGAGTGCTGGGTGGCTCGGGCCGACGAAAGTCGTGGGGGGTGTCGATCGGGGGCCCCGGGGTCGGGTCAGGGGTGGGTCGGTACCGATCCGGATGTGGTGAGGGGTGTTCAGGCGGGAGAGTTGAGACATGACGAACTCCAACGCACCGTTCTCCAACCTGTCCGGCAAGGTTCTCCGGCGCTCCCGCGACCAGCGGATGCTCACGGGTGTCTCCGGCGGCATCGCGGAGTACCTGAACATCGACGTGACCCTGGTCCGCCTCGGCATCGTCGCCCTGACTCTGCTCACAGGCGGCACTGCCCTGATCGGCTACGTGATCGCCTGGGTCGTGATCCCGGAGTCCGACGGCAAGGCCGTCTGGCAGAACGTCCAGCAGTCGGTGAACCAGCCGCAGCAGACCCCCGAGGCCGACATCGCCTCCCGCATCTACGACGACACCAACCCGACCAACAACAAGCCCCCGGCGGCATGACCGACGCAGCAGCAGGGTGACCCCGTCGCACGCGACCGTCACCCTGCTGCCCGGCCTGCCACACTTCTCGCGTGCAGAGCACCGAGGATGTGACGAACTGCCCCGACTGTGGGCACCAGATCAGGGTCGAACAGCACTACGTCACCTGGTGCGACCAGTGTGACTGGAACGTCGACCCGGCCCCGCAGACAGACCCGACGCCGGCCTGGCGCCTTCGGCTCGAGCACAGGCTCGCCGACGCGCTCTATCGCGAGCTGGAGACCGGCGGCATCCACCGCCCTGGCTGGGACGCGGCCCGCGTCGCCGCCTACTTGCTATCGGCGCTTGTACTGGTACTGCCGCTTGTGGCACTCGCGAGCGGCTTCGCTCTGCTCATCTTCTACCGGCCGCTGTGGCTCAGTGGTCCCCTGGCCTTACTCGCGTTCGCCGTAGCGCACCTCTTCCGCCCGCGCGCCGACAAGCTGCCGCCCGACGCCCAGCTGCTCCTACGCGACCAAGCCCCGACCCTGTACGGCGTCCTGGACCGCATAGCCGACGCTATCGGCGCCCAGAAGATCGCAGCCGTGGTCGTCGACGCCGAACCCAACATGTGGTTCGGCCGAGTCGGCTGGCGCTTCCGCCCGGTGATCGGCATCGGCCTGCCACTCTGGACCAGCCTGAGCCCACAGGAGCGCCTCGCCGTCCTCGCGCACGAACTGGGACACGGCCGGAACGGCGATGCCCACCACGGGTGGGTGATCGGTGCGGCGGAGTCGATCCTGCATGAGCTGCGGCTGACCTTCTCCGAGCAGCCGCTGGACAGGTACCGCCAGGACCTGAGCTACCAGATCAACGCAGATGCCACCTACGTCGGACTCATCACCCGCCTGGTCAACGCCACGGTCGGCGGGTTGGTGCGTGGGTACGGCTGGTTGCTGGACCGCGCCTACTTCCGCGGCAGCCAGCGGGCCGAGTATCTGGCGGACCGGAGGGCAGCTGAGGTCGCAGGGTCGGAGGCGACCGCACATGCGCTCGAGCGGTTGCTGCTGAGCGACACAGCGTTCCGGGCGATGGAGCGGGTACTGCGGTTCGGCAGCGAGATCGACCCGCTCGAGGCCGTCCGGCGAGCTGTGAACGAGGTGCCGAAGCGCGAGATCGAGCGGCGGGTCAGAGCCAGCCGGAGCCGTGAGACGCGCACCGACGCCATGCATCCGCCGACGTACCTGCGGACCAGACTCATCCGGGCCAGGCCGGCCACCCACGCGAAGGTCGTGCTCGGGCTCGACGAGAGCAGGAACGTCGACAGGGAGCTGGCACCACCTGCGCAGGCGGTCCTGGCTGAGTTTCGCAGCGCGCTCTAGACCCGCAGCGCAGATCGACGCACTTCAGCGACTGCCAGGTCAGGGTGGTCGGCGAAGATGCCTTGGATGCCCAAGCGGGTGAAGCTTGCGAGCTCGGTGCGGAAGTCTGCGCCGGTGGGAAGGAAACGGCGCTCGGCCCGGAACGTCCACACCTGGACGGACAGGCCGAGACGGTGGGCCTGGTCGACCAGGCGGGTCGGCTCCCCGAGCGAGCCATCCGGGCGGCGTGGGATGACCAGGTCCTTGTGCGGCGCCAGCACCTGTGCGTACGTCGAGACCTCGCGCAGGCCGCCCGGTTCGATCAGGTCCGCGAAGGTGCGGCCGTCGCCGGTCCGCAGGAAGTCGTTCGGCGCACTCTCCGCGTCCACCAGCTGAACCAGCGGAACCCGCGTCATCACAGACAGCCGGCGCAGGCTGGTCGGCTCGAACGACTGCACCATGATCTCGTCGTTGCGCAGCCCCAGTGTCAGGATCCGCTCGGTGAGCAGCTCCTCCAGCGGTAGCCCGAGCCGCCGGAAGTACGCCGGGTACTTGATCTCCGGCAGTACGCCGATCGGCCGCCCGAGCCGGAGCGACTCCTGCCGGGCCAGGGCCACCACCTCGTCGAAGGTGGGGATCGCCTCCAGCCCGTCGTACGCCGTATTGCCGGCGCGCAGGGCGGGCATCCGCTCCCGGGTCCGGAGCTGCCGCAGTTCCTCGTAGGTGAAGTCCTCGACGAACCAGCCGGTCACCGCGGTGCCCTCGACGATCTTGGTGATCTTGCGGTCGGCGAACACCGGGTGGTCGGCGACGTCCGTCGTACCGGAGATCTCGTTCTCGTGCCGGCAGACCAGGACGCCGTCGAGGGTGGCGACCAGGTCCGGTTCCAGGTAGTCGGCTCCTTGGTCCGCAGCCAGGCGGTACGCCGCCGGCGTGTGTTCCGGGCGGTACCCACTCGCTCCCCGATGCGCGATCACCAGCATGGTTCCAGGACAGGCGGCCGACATGGCGGCCCGGGAACCCGTTGCCCAACGCAAGGTGAAGGTCTTTTGATGCGCGGGGAGACCGGGTCGGCACCGATCGTGACGGTCCCAGGTGCGAGTAATTCGCATGCGGAGTGTCGGTGGCCAGACCTAGCCTGAGAGGGCCATGAGACAGCTGCCACTCGCCGATCCCGGCGTCCCCGTCCACCGCTCGCCGGCCCGTTACCTGCTCTGGGTCGCGCGCGGTCAGTCGCGCACGCTCGCGGGCGGGATGACGTTCGGCATTCTGTGGATGGGTGCACAGGCGTTCATCCCGGCGATCCTCGGCAAGGCGATCGACGAGGGCATCGCCGCGCGCGACGGCGACCGGCTGCTGCAGTGGACCGCGGCGCTGTTCGCGGTCGGCGTGGTGCAGGCGCTGGCCGGCATCATGCGGCACCGGTTCGCGGTGACGAACTGGCTGACCGCCGCCTACCGCACGGTGCAGGTGGTGACCCGGAAGTCGGCCGACCTCGGCGCGACCCTGCCGAAGAACCTGGCCACCGGCGAGGTGGTCAGCATCGGCGCCGGCGACCTCGCCTACATCGGCAACCTGATGGAGATCTCGGCCCGGTTCGCCGGCGCGATCGTGGCCTTCGTGGTGGTCGCCGCGATCCTGCTCTCCACCTCGACCACGCTCGGCCTGGTGGTGCTGATCGGCGTGCCGGTGATGCTGTTCTGCCTGGGCCCGATGCTGCGGCCGCTGCACCGGCGCCAGTCCGCGCAACGCGAGGCAGTCGGCGAGCTGAACTCGCTGGGTTCGGACATCGTGGGCGGTCTGCGCGTGCTGCGCGGCATCGGCGGCGAGGACTCCTTCTCCCGGCGGTACCGCGGTGAGTCCCAGCAGGTCCGGCAGGCCGGTGTGCGGGTCGCCAAGATCCAGTCCGTGCTCGACGCCGCCCAGGTGCTGCTGCCTGGTGTGTTCGTCGTCCTCGTGGTCGGCATCGGAGCGCACTTCGCCTTGAGCGGCACGCTCAGCGCGGGCTCACTCGTCGCCTTCTACGGCTACGCGACGTTCCTCGTGCTGCCGCTGCGCACGGCCACCGAGTTCGCCAACCAGCTCATGCGCGGTCTGGTGGCTGCGCGCCGGGTGATCCGGGTGCTGGCGCTACAGCCCGACATCACCGAGCCGGCCCAGCCCGTGCGGCTTCCGGACGGCGGCGACCTGGTCGACCCGGTCTCCGGGATCCGAGCGCGCGACGGTCTGCTCACCGCGATCGTCTCGGCTGAGCCTGACACCTACAACGCCCTGGCCGACCGCCTGGGCCGGTACGAAGACACCAGCGAGGTGCGGTACGGCGGAGTGACCCTGGCGAGCGCGACTCGTGCGGACATCCGGCAACGGATCCTGGTCAGCGACACCGGTTCCCAACTGTTCACCGGGACGTTGCGCGAGGAACTCGACCCGGACAACCGCCGTACCGACGAAGAAGTGCTGGCAGCGATGCGTACGGCGTCTGCCGAGGACGTGCTCGTCGCGCTGACCGACGGGCTCGACTCCGAGGTGGAGGAGAAGGGCCGGTCGTTCTCCGGCGGGCAGCGCCAGCGGCTCGTGCTGGTGCGTGCGCTGCTGACCGACCCGTCCGTGCTGGTGCTGGTCGAGCCGACGTCTGCAGTCGACGCGCACACCGAGGCGCGGATCGCGGACCGGCTACGCGACCACCGGGCCGGGCGCACCACCGTCGTACTGACCGCCAGCCCGCTGCTGCTGGACCGGGTCGACGAGGTGATCTTCGTCGCCGCCGGCCGAGTGGTTGCCACTGGCAAGCACCGCACGCTGCTCGAGACCGACCCGCAGTACCGCCGGACCGTGACCCGTCAGACCGAAGAGGAGGAGGCGCTCACATGAGGCAGATCCTTCCGGTCGCGGGTCCCGCCGAGATCCGCCGGCATGCCCGCCGGCTGGCCCGTCGGCACCCGCGCACGCTGCTGGTGGCGTTGCTGCTGCACGGCCTGGCCGCGGTCACCGGCCTGGCTGCGCCGCGGCTGATCGGCGGCCTGGTCGAGGACGTCCAGTCGGGCACGACCGTCGCCAAGGTGAACCAGGTGATCCTGGTGATCGCGGTGTTCATCGTGGCGCAGTCGCTGCTGACCCGGTGGGCCCGGTTCAAGTCCTTCGCGCTCGGCGAGCAGGTGCTGGCCGAGTTGCGGGAGGAGTTCGTCGACAACGCGCTCGCGCTGCCGATCGGCACGGTCGAGCGGGCCGGCACCGGCGACCTGCTGTCCCGCACCTCGCGGGATGTCGACACGCTGTCGCGGACGGTGCGGTTCGCCGTACCGGAGACGATCATCGCGTTCGTCACCGTGCTGTTCACGGTCGGCGCGACGCTGCTCGTCGGCGTCTGGGTGCTGCTGCCGCTGCTCGCGATGGTGCCGGCCCTCTGGCTGGGCACTTGGTGGTACCTGCGCAGGGCCAAGGACGGCTACCTGCGGGAGAACGCGGCGTACGCGCAGATGACCAGCTCGCTCGCCGAGACGGTCGAGGGCGCCCGCACGGTCGAGGCGCTCCGGCGGTACGACGAACGCGTCCGGCGGACCGATGCCGACATCCGCGGCTCCTACCTTGCCGAGCGGTACACGCTTTTCCTGCGAACGATCTACTTCCCGGTGGCCGAGATCGGGTATCTCGTGCCGGTGGTGGGGACGCTGGTGTTCGGCGGCTGGCTGCACATCAACGGTCACGTCTCGCTGGGCGCGGTCACGGCCGCGGTGCTGTATGTCAACCAGCTGATCGACCCGGTCGACCGGTTGCTCTCCTGGCTGGACGAGCTGCAGTCCGGTGGTGCCGCGTTCGCGCGGTTGCTGGGCATCAGCGACGTACAGGACGATCGGACGCCGTCCGGGCGATCGCCGGCCGGTGAGCTGGTGGAGGCGAAGGACGTGCGGTTCTCGTACGTCGAGGGTCGCGACGTGCTGCATGGCGTGGACCTGACCATCGAGCCGGGTGAGCGGATCGCGATGGTCGGTCCGTCCGGCGCCGGGAAGTCGACACTCGGCCGACTGGTCGCTGGGATCCATCCGCCGCGGACCGGTTCGGTGACGGTCGGCGGGGTCGGGATGACCGAGCTGCCGCTGGACGAGCTGCGCAAGCAGGTCGCGCTGGTGACCCAGGAGCACCACGTGTTCGTCGGCACCTTGCGGGACAACCTGTCGATGGCTCGGCCCAGCGCCTCCGACCAGGAGTTGCTGGACGCGCTCGGCGCGGTGGATGCGCGCGAGTGGGCCGAGGCGTTGCCGGAGGGTCTGGACACGCGCGTCGGGTCCGGGCAGTTGGCGTTGTCGCCTGCCCAGGCTCAGCAACTGGCGCTGGCGCGACTGGTGCTGGCGGATCCGCACACGCTGGTGCTGGACGAGGCGACGTCACTCATCGACCCGCGGGCGGCGCGACACATGGAGCGTTCGCTGGCCGCCGTACTGGAAGGCCGGACAGTGATCGCGATCGCGCACCGGCTCTACACGGCGCACGACGCGGACCGGGTCGCCGTGGTCGAGGACGGTCGCATCTCGGAGCTGGGCAGCCACGACGAACTGGTGGCGCGCCAGGGCTCGTACGCCGCCCTGTGGAACTCCTGGCACGGATAGTTGCTGACAGCAAGAACCCCCGGCGGTCACCTCTGACCGGCGGGGGTTCTGCTCTCTCTACCGTTTGCGCAGCACCAGGACTGCTGAATCGACATGCGGCGACGGGGTGAAGGCCTTGCGGGGAAGGCGGAGACCGATCGACGGGTCGTAGTGGCGGAGCCACCGGCTCGCACCGGGCGCGTCACCGCGCGACCACCGGTTCGCCACCGCCCGCTGCAGCACCAGATCGGCCGACACCAGGCGAGAACCCGGCGCAAGCAAGCGCTTCAGCAGTGCGGTGGAGACGTTGTACGGCGGACTCGACACCACCCGGAACGGCCGGGCCGGCAACCGCAGGTCGGCGGCATCGGCGCGGACCACTGTCACGGACGCGTCGGCGAACCGCCGGCGCAACCGATCGGCACGGCCAGGGTGGAGCTCGACGGCGATCACCTGGGCTCCGGCCCGGAGCAGCGGCGCGGTCAGCGCGCCGAGTCCGGCTCCGACGTCGAGGACGAGCTCACCGGGTCTGACCCCGGCGGCGTCGACGACGCGTTGGGCCCAACGACTATCGAGCGGATGCCATCCCCAGGCACCCCTCGCCTGCCCGGAGGCGGGCACGACGGACCATCACGAAGTACGTAATCATGGCCAGACCATAGACAGCCGGACTGCCCGGGTTCAACGCATTTTCACCGCGCGACCGGGCCAGGGACGTGGTGCAGGAACTCGCCGATCCAGAAGTAGGTCTGCGTCGGGGGTTTGAGCTGGACTGGATCGCCGGCTCGATCACTCCGCGGACTTCGCAGTACTCGGGGGTCGTCGCGGTCTTGGCGACCATCCTGCTTTCACAGGGCTTTCGGCGTTGCGCCGAGCGACTTGACGGTCGCCGTCGTACGGCGCTCCGCCCGCTCCAACCGGGTACGGCGGGCCGCGGCCAGCCCCGGCTTGGCGAGCTCCCGCCGTACGTCGAGAACCCGCACCGGCAACGCGTCCGTCATCAGCAGCGGGGCGAACTCGGCTCCGGACGTGAACCAGCGGTCGCCGTCGCGTTGGAAGGTGAACCGGACCAGGAGACCCTCGGCCTTGGGAGTGCTGGGCTCGCGGTGCGCGGCGATCAGGTTGCCGAGACCGTACACGGCCCACTTACCGTCGATGTTCTCCATCGGCTGGACGACGTGGGCGTGGTGCCCGAGCAGCAGGTCGATGTTGCTGTCGGCAAGCAGTTGCGGGGCGACCTCGCGCTGCTGGTCGTTGAGCTTGCTCGAGTACTCGGTGCCCCAGTGGCAGCTGACGACCACGATCTCGGCGCCGCGGTCGCGGGCCTTCTTGGCCATCGCCTTGATCCTCGGCACGTCGATCTTGCCGGCCCGCCAGGTCTCGCCGTCGGGGTAGGGCAGGCCGTTGAAGCCGAAGGTGTAGCTGAGGACGGCGAGCTTGACGCCACGAACGTCAATGATCGTTGGGGTTTCGGCCTCGTCCGGGGTTCGCGCCGTCCCTGCGTGCCGGAGGCCGGCTCGCTCGAGCGTCTCGAGGGTGCGGGTCGACGCCGACCGCGCCGCTGTCGAAGCTGTGGTTGCTGGCTGTCGTGCAGACGTCGTACCCGGTCTGCTTGAGGGCTGCGGCGATCTGCGGCGGGCCCTGGAAGAGCGGGTAGCCGCGGTACGGGCCGCCCAGCGGGGCCAGCGGGGTCTCCAGGTGGGCGATCGCGAGGTCGGCGTCCTGGACGATCGGTTTGATGCTGCTCATGATCGGGGCGAAGTCCCACTCGCCGTTGCGGCCGTCGCGCTTGGCGGAGGTCCAGAGGCGTTCGTGCAGCAGTACGTCGCCGGTCGCGACCAGGGTGATCCGGTCGGGCTGATTCGCCTTGTTTTCCTTGGCTTTCTGCTTGGGTGCCGGCGCAGTCCCACCGCCGGTGTCGGCGGCGGTGTCAGCGATACAGCCGGTGGTCGCGAACGCTCCCGCTCCGGCGAGCATCGCCCCCAGCACAGCACGACGTCGTACCGCCATTGCAAGCCCCCAAGCTTCGTTCCCCAGTTGCTTGGGAGACGCCGGGGGCGGCGGTTTGGTTCGAGTGTCCTGAGTCGAACCTCCGACTCAGGACACTAGGGTCAGGCGATCAGGTTGGAGTCGCCCTGGGTCTCCGGTTGGTCCGCGCAGGCCGCGACCAGGGTGTCCAGGGACAGGTCGAGGGTCGCGGCAACCGCGGCGACCGTGAACAGCGCCGGGGTCGGGATCCGGCCGGTCTCGATCTTGCGGAGCGTGTCGACGGAGACGCCGCAGGCCGCCGCGACGTCGACCATGCTGCGCTCGCCGCGCGCCTCGCGCAGCAGGGCGCCGAGCTGCCGGCCGCGCTCGCGGTCCCAGCTGGACAGAGGTGGTCGCACCATGACCGTGATAATAGTACCGGTATAGTTATCCGGGAAGTGCAGTGGCCGAGAGGCCGAGGTCGAGGAGCGGGCATGGTCGAGTTGAAGACTCCGGCGGAGATCGAGCGGATGCGGGCCGCCGGGCGGGTGGTCGCGAGCGCGCTGGCCGCGGTGAAGAAGGAGGCCGCGGTCGGGATGTCGCTGCGCGAGCTCGACGCGGTCGCGCGGGAGGTGCTGCGGTCGGGGGGTGCGGTGTCGCTGTTCGAGGGCTACCAGCCGACGTTCGCGACGACGCCGTTCAGCGGCGTGATCTGCACGTCGGTGAACGACGCCGTACTGCACGGACTGCCCGGAGACCTCGTGCTGCAGGACGGTGACCTGCTGAACGTGGACTGCGGGGCCTCGGTCGACGGCTGGTGCGCGGACTCGGCGATCAGCTTCTGCGTCGGTACGCCGCGAGCCGAGGACCTGGAGTTGATCGCGACCACCGAGCAGGCGCTGGCGGCCGGGATCGCCGCCGCCGCCCCGGGCAACCGCCTCGGCGACATCGGCGCCGCGATCGGCCGGATCGGCAAGGCGGCCGGCGTCGGCACCAACCTGGACTTCGGCGGCCACGGCATCGGGCGCCGTATGCACGAGGACCCGCACGTCCCCAACAACAGCCGCCCCGGCCGCGGCCTCAAACTGCGCCCCGGCCACGTCTTCGCCATCGAACCGTGGTTCTGGACCGGCTCCACCACCACCTACGTCATCGACGAAGACGGCTGGACCCTCCGCTCCTCCGACCAAACCCGAGGAGCCCACGCCGAACACACCGTAGCCATCACCGAAGAAGGCCCCCAAGTCCTCACCGTCGTGTAGTTCCCCTCCCCTGGAACTACTCGTTGAGGCGGGCCTCCAGGGTGTCAGCTTCTTGGGTGCGGCCTTCGGTGCGGAGGCGGTCGAGGAGGAGGTAGCCGGCTCGGTACCAGAGGTCGTGGCCGGTGGGGAGGGTGGTGAAGATGTCCTCCGCGAGCTTGGCGTCCGTCGTCCCGTGCTCGGCGATCAGGAGGCGGGCGTTGGTGTGCTGGTCCTCGAAGCCACCTTGCTCGTAGTGCTCGGCGGCCTGCGTGGCCTGCTGTACGGCGGTCTCCGTCTCGCCTTGCTGCAACGCGATCACAGCCAGATCCCAATGAATACCGGCAGTCTGGAACAGCACCCGCTGGTCAGCCGACGGCAGCGCCTCCAGCAACGGGCGAGCACGCTCGACCAACTCCACCGCCTGCGTGAAGTTGCCCGCGTAGCGAGCCGACTGCGCCGCCAGCCGGATGGCCTGCACCTGCTCCACCGGCTGCTCACCGGCCTCGTAGTACGCAGCAGCCGCGACCAGAGCATCGACCGCCTCCTCGTCACGGTCGAGCTGGCTCAGCAACATCCCCTCGTCCTGCCGCACCATTCCCAGCCACGCCGGGTGCGCCTCAGCAGGCGCCGCCGTCAGCAACTCGCCGACCTTCGTCAGCGCAGCCTCCAGCTCACCCAGCGCCTTATACGCATCGATCAGCATCCCGCGTGCATCCGCCAGCGGATCAGCAAGCTCCGGACTGCTCCCCAGCCCCGGCAGCGCCTCCTCTGCGGTCTCAGCCGCCTCCAACGCACGCCCAGTCAGCAAGTACGCACGAGCCAGCTCCAGCTGCGTCAGCGCGACATGCACGTCCAGCTCAGGCGTCCCCGCCGCCAGCGCCACCGCCTCGACCAGGTCCTCGACTGCCTCGCCCGGACGCTCCAGCTCGAGCCGAAGCCGCCCACGCTGCTTGTACGCAAACGACCGCGCCAGGTCGGACGGCGTACCAAGGCCAACCGTCGCAGCCGCCTCCGCCTCCTCGAAGCGACCTAGGTTCGCGAGCAGGTTGCACTCCAGGATCGCTCCACCCGCCCGCAGGTCCTCCTCGATGTCAGTACGCACGCGAAGCTCAGCCAGCTCCCGTACGGCGTCCTCCAGCCGCCCGGCCTGCGCGTACATGGTCGCCAGCGAGTACTGCCAGTGCCCGCGCCGCTGTGGCTCGTCGTTGGCCACCAGCCAGCGGATCGGCTCCTCACCAGTCGCCAGGCCCTCGTCGAGTTGCCCGGACTCACACAGCAGCCGGCCGATGCGGCCGCGGTCGCGCAGTACGCGGACCTCCTCGCCCGCCTCGGCGTACAACCCCAGCGCCTCACGCCAGGCCTCCAGTGCGACCTCTGCCTGATCGCGCGCAACCAGTCCGCGCCCGTCCAGCACCCGCGCCCGGTCCACGGGGGTCCACTCGCTGTCCGGAACCTCCTGCTCGAAGGCACGCCACGCGGCCTCCGCCTCCTCCGGCTGAGCCTTCTGCCAGGCCTCCTCGGCCCGGTCGAGCCAGCCACGGCCAGACGGCGTGGGCTGCGGGCTGTCGACCTGCTCAGCCGGTGCCTGCTGAGCCGCCGCCTTGACCACCCGCGCCCGCCGAGCAGTCTCCGACAGCGGCAGGTACTCCACCCACGGCTCGGCCGTCAGCACCCCCTGGATCAACGAACTGCGGTGCGTCGTCCCGTTCCGCGCGTCGAACTGCGCAGCCAGCTCCAGCGCCCGCCCAGCCAACATCTCACTCAGCTCCGCGGCGGGCACAGGGTCGGCCTTCGGCAGCCGGATCATCAGCCCGCCCACTCGCCCGAGCGCATGCGCAGCCGCTGCAGCAAACGTCATCTCCGCGGACGGCGACGGCGGGTCATCGAACTCCGGAAGGTGCCGCTCGATCAGCTCCACCGCCTTCAGCTCATTGCCAGTGCGAGCCAGGAACTCCACGTGATCCGCGTGCTCACTCAGCTCACCGACACGGCCGCGCAGGAGCCGATAGCCCTTCCGGTGCGCGTCGACCGCCTCGGTGTACATGCCTTCGGCAAGGTACGCAGGCAGCAACGCGGTCAGCATCTGCTGCGGCTGCTCAGCGCAGGTCAGTTGCCCGTCCAGCACGTTCACGGCCAGCGCTACGGCGTCCGCCGTACGCCCGACTCTCGTCAGGTGGTGCACCTTCGACGTGGGGTCGCAGCCGACGCAGTCCGACAGGTCGTCGCGCGGCGCAGTCGACCACAGGCGGAACTGCTCGGCCGCTGCCTCCGTGTCACCGATGTGGTGGGCAACCAGCCACCGGTGCTGGTGTACGGCGTGCATGCTGTGACCACTGAGCTGCCAACGCCGCTCCATGTCGTCCAGTACGGCGTACGCGCGGTCCAGCGGCACCTCTGGGAACTTGGTGAGCGTGCTGGGCGCGTACTTGAAGCACCAGTGGAACAGATGCGAGTAGTCCTGGTACTTGCCCGGGTCCGCGTCCCAGTCCGCCACGCACCGTGCAAACGGCACCAGCGACTTCCGCGGCTCCCCACCCATCACGTACGCCGTCACCAGCGACAGCCGACTGTAGAACGCCAAGTCGTCCGCGCCGTCGGCGTCAGCGCGCCGTACGACGTCCTCCAGCAGAGCGGACCGCGCCTTCCCGTACGGCGTGCTCTCGGCACGCTGCAGGCGGTCGATCAGATCCTGGTTCATCGGGTCGGGTCCTCCTGCGTGGGGACGGCCTGGTCGAGCAGGCCGAGGAACGAGCGGTTCACCAGCGCGGAGTCGGCCGGGCTGATCGGGTGGTAGCCGAGCATCAACGCGTGCCCGTACAGGCCTTCCACTGCGAGCTGCGCGAGCTCACGGTCGTTCAGCGACGCCATCCGCCGTACCAAGGGACTGCGGTGGTTCAGCACCAGCTGCGGGCGACTGTCGTCGTGCGTGTCGAGTGCGCCGAGCACCTCCGACCACAGCGCGTCGGCACGGTCCTTGGTACTCCGGAGCTCTCTGGCGAACTGTGCGGACCGGTCGACGAGGTAGAGCGCAGGCAGGCTGGCCGGCTCGAACGCACGGACCACTACCTCGCAACCGACCGGGTCCAGCGCGTCCTGCGCCAGCTGGACGAACGGGCGGAGCTGCAGCTCGGTGTCCGGGTCCAGACTGTCGAAGCTGGTGCTCAGCTCGGTCGGGTCGAACCTGGTGGTGACAAGGTCGGGCACTACCTTCGGCAGCCGCTCCAGCAGCTCGCTGTCGTAGGTATAGCCGCCGTTCACCACCGTGATCTGCTGTGCAGCGGCCACAGCGGCCAGCTGGCGGAACTCCTCGATGGTGGCGACGTACCGGATCTCGCCGGTGCGTTCCTGGAGCTCTGCAGTCGTCATGCGGCCATGGTTCGTCTCGAAGCGCAGCCAGCGGTGGACCAGCCGGAGCATCTCGTCGTCGTGCAGTGCAAGCGCCTTCACACCGAGCTGGTGGATACCCAGGAACTTGTCGAGCTTGCCCGGATCCGTGCTGCCCAGCCGGACCAGCCAGCCACGCAGCTGCGCTCCGAGCGCTTCCCGAGTCGCCTCGAGGTTGCCGTCGTCGAACAGCGCCTCCCGGCTCGCAGTGGGTCGCAGCTCGGAGGTGTCGATGACTGCGCGCACGAAGAACGCCCAGTCCGGCAGCAGCCCCTCGACGTTCTCCGCGAGGAGCATCCGCTTGAGGTAGACGCGGTGCGTCGCGCGCTCGGCCGGGTTGGCCGCGAACGGCAGCACGAACGCGACACCGGTCAGCCCGGCGGCCGGGTTGTTCAGGTGGATCACGTCGAACGGCGTGAACCCGAGCTTGTCCTGGGCGTAGCCGACCAGGTCCGCCACGCCGCCGCCCTCCCAGGGCGCCTTGCCGTCGGTGACCTGCTCGCCGTCCACGCGGAGCTCGATCGGCAGCAGCGCGCCGAACAGCCGGATCAGCTCGACCACCGTGGCCTGCTTGTACCACTGCTCGGCACCACGCCGGGCCTTCAGCGTGACCGTCGTACCGACCTCGGCGCGGTCCGCAGTGTCCGCGATCGTGTAGCGGCCGTCCGCCGTACCGACCCAGCGGGTCGCCGGGCCGCCGGCCGGCTGGGTGACGACCTCGATCTCGTCGGCGACCATGAACGCGGACAGCAGGCCGATGCCGAACTGGCCGAGGAACTCGGTCCGCGCGAACCCGATCTCGTCGCGCTTCGAGCTCCGGCCGATCGTCGCCAGCAGCTCCCGGACCTCGTCCGGCCGCAGCCCGATCCCGGTGTCGCTGATGGTCAGTACGTCGTCCGCCGTCCGTACCTCGATCCGCTTCGGCGCCTCTGGATCCGTGGCCTGCCGGGCGGTGATCGCGTCGACCGCGTTCTGCAGCAACTCCCGCAGGTACACCCGCGGGCTGCTGTACAGGTGGTTGCTGAGCAGGTCGACGATCCCCTGCAGATCGACCTGGAAGTTCTCACTCACCCGGGCAACCTACGGCATTCCGGGGGCCCACCCGGAAGTCGGCGACTGTTCGCTTCGTGTTGGTGACGTGCGGTGGCGAACGGCGTACTTTCAGGAGTAGTTCGTCAGTCGGAAGGGGTGGGGACATGACGCTGACGGTGGGGACCTTCAACCTCAACAACCTGTTCGACCGGTGGAACTTCGCCGGTGCGGTGGACGTGCTCGCGCAAGGCACCAGCTCGGTGCCGGCGACGTACACGTTCGACGACGAGCACCGCCGCCGGTTGCAGCTGGACAGCCGCGGCAAGCTGCTGGTCGCGAAGAAGCCGGAGGACACGAACCGGGTCGCCGAACGGCTGCTGGCCGCGGACGTCGACGTGTGGGTCGTGCAGGAGGTCGAGAACGCCGACGTACTGCGCGAGTTCAACCGCGAGCACCTGAACGGCGGCTACGAGCACGTGATGGTGATCGACGGCAACGACTCGACCCGGTTCATCGACATCGGCATCCTGTCCCGGCGGCCGCTCGGCGGCGTGACCAGCTACCAGCGGACGTTCCACCCGGCCGTGCCGGACCGGCCGATCTTCTCCCGCGACCTGGTCGAGGCGGAGATCCTGGACGCCCGCGGGCGGAAGGTGCTGACCGTGTTCGGGACGCACCTGAAGTCGAAGTTCGTCGACTTCACCGTCGAGGACCCGGTCGCCGCGTTCGAGGCCGCGCAACTGCTGCGGACCCAGCAGGCGGACACGATCATGCGGATCATCGCGCAGCGGACCAGCACCCGGCAGCGGTTCCTGCTCTGCGGCGACATGAACGACACTCCGGACTCGCCGGCGCTGGCGGCGTACCAGAAGGCCGGGCTGGTGAACGCGCTGCTGACGCCGACCGAGGTCGGCACGGTCACGACGACCGTCGACCTGCCGGCGAACCCGGCCTGGACGTCGACGTTCAAGGAGTCCGGGCAGCCGCGGACGTTCGACCTGATCGACCAGATCTGGCTGTCGCCGGCGCTGGCGCCGCGGCTGCGGGACGCCTTCATCGGCCGGCGGAAGAAGCTCGCCCGCGACGGGACCGATCACGATCCGGCGTGGATCTCCCTTGATCTATAGGGTTTTCGCTTGGGCCTCGATCCCGTCGAGAAGGCGGTCGAGGCCGTAGCGGTACGCGTCGGTGGCGGCCTCGCGGACGGTGTCCTGGTAGCCGTTCGCGTTCCAGATGGCCGTCATCGCGGGATGTCTTTCGACATCGAAGTACGTCTCCCAGAGGTCGTTGCGGTCGTACCACCACGCCTCGTTGCTCTGGCCGGTCGCGCGCTCGACCAGATCGTTCTCGGCCAGCAGTCCGGCTGCGGAGTCGACGTACGTCGTGATGGCGAGCGAGGCCGTGTTCGTGTCGCGTGGGCTGAGGTCGAGTGGGAGCAGGGTGGAGAGCAGGTACTCACGGCCGGCCAGCATGCCCGGGCCGACGGGCGGGCGGACGGTGGAAACCCGTGCTAGCCAGGGGTGGCGCTCGTACATCGCTCTGGTCTGGTCGGAGTACACCTCCACCTGCTCGCGCCAGTCCGTCGGTCTGGGCTCGCCGGGGCCGGGTAGCTGCCGCTCAGCCAGGACCTGGTCGACCATGAGGTCCAGCAACTCTTCCTTGGACGGCACGTAGGTGTAGAGCGTCATCGTGCCTACGCCCAGGGCCTTGGCGACGCCACCCATCGAGGCTGCGTCGAGTCCACGGTCGTCGGCCAACTGGATGCCTGCCCGCACCACTCCGTCGACGTCCAGCGACGGGCGTCGGCCGGCAGTACGCCGTACCTGCTCTCGCTGGTTCCGCCAGAGCAGAGCGAGCGTGCGCTCGGGCTGGCCTCCACCGCTGTGCCGCACTGTCACGTGCACAGCGTCCCATGCGTCAGCGGAAGGCCTCGGCGTTGGCTACCGCCCACTCGCGATAGGTCGTCGCCGGGCGGCCCGTCAACTGCTGCACTGTCGGCTCTGGAGTCATCGGGTGCTCAGCCATCATGCGGAAGCCGTCGAGCAACCACTGTGCGGTCTCAGTGCCCACGATCGGCGTCCAGACGGCCATGTACTCCTCGGGCGACTGCTCCTCGAACTTCACCTCGCGGCCGAGCGCCTGGGAGATGTACTCGACCTGCTGTGGTGCGGTCAGCCCTTCCGGTCCGCTCATGGTGAGCTTCTGGCCTGTGTAGCTCTCGCTGTTGATCACGACCCTGGCGACGGCGGCGATGTCCTTGAGGTCGATCGGCGTCTGGACGGCTGCCGGGTAAGGCGCGCGTACGACGTTGTCCGCCTTGATCGACGCGGCCCAGTCGAGGGTGTTGTTCATGAACTGGCCCGGCCGCAGGTGCGTCCACTCGAAGCCGCCCTGCTCGATCGCACGCTCGACCTTGTAGTAGTGCCACTCCGCCGGATCCCCTTGCGCTTCATACTCCGCAGGCTCACCGGACAGTACGACGACCCGCCGTACGCCGGCGTGTTGCGCGGCGGCCACGAAGTCGTCGACGTACGCCGGAAGTGGTGCGAGGTAGACGGTGTCGACGCCACGCAGCGCGGCCGGGAGAGTCTCCGGCTTGCCCAGGTAGCCCTTCGCGACCTCGACGGTTTGCGGGAGCGCCGCCTTCTTGGGGTTGTTGGTGAGTGCTCGCACTGGCGCGTCTGCCGCCACGAGCTCGTCGACGAGGAGCCGGCCCACGCTGCCCGTCGCGCCGGTCACCAGGATCGTCATGTTCGTCCTCCCTTGCTGGCTATTTTCGTAGGGTATACGGGAATAGCCTCGGCGTGCACACGCCGACTTGAAGATCCGGGGAACATATGTTCGACTGTGGTGCATGAGATGGGCAGGTCAGCAGGTCGACGCGGAGACTCCGGGGACGTTGCCGGGGCTCGGGTCGATCGCGGGCCTGGTCCGGTCGGTGACCACGCCGGAGTTCCGCGGCGTCACCTTCCACGAGGTGCTGGCGCGCTCGGCGCTGAACTCGGTGCCGGGGACGTCGCTGCCGTTCAACTGGACGATCAACCCGTACCGCGGCTGCACGCACGCCTGCCGCTACTGCTTCGCCCGGCCGACCCACCGCTACCTGGAACTCGACGAGGGCGCCGACTTCGACCAGCAGATCGTGGTCAAGACGAACGTGGTGGACGTCCTCCGCCGCGAGCTCGCCCGCCCCTCCTGGCGCGGCGAACAGGTTGCCCTGGGCACCAATACCGATCCCTACCAGCGGGCCGAGGGCCGCTACCGGCTGATGCCGGGGATCATCGAGGCGCTGGCCGGCTCGGGGACGTCGCTGTCCGTGCTGACCAAGGGCACGCTGCTGCGCCGCGACCTCGACCTGCTGTCCGCGGCCGCGTCCGAGGTCTCCGTCGGCATCGGCGTCTCCCTGGCCTTGGCCGACGAGGACCTCCGCAAACTCGTCGACCCCGGCGCCCCGTCCGTCCGCGGCCGCCTCGACCTGATCCGCGCCGTACGCAACGCCAACCTCCCCTGCGGCGTCATGGTCGCGCCCGTCCTCCCCTGGCTCACCGACTCGACCGAGCACCTGGACTCGCTCCTGGGGATGTTGGCCGAGGCCGGCGCCACCGGCGTCACCCCACTCGTCCTGCACCTCCGCCCAGGCGCCAAGGAATGGTTCATGACCTGGCTGTCCCAAACCCGCCCCGACCTGGTCCCCCGCTACACCTCCCTCTACGCCCACGGCCCCAACGCCGCCCCCAGCTACCTGTCCGCCTTCCAATCCAAGATCCACCCCCTCCTGGACAAACACGGCTTCGGCCGAGCCTCCCACCACCGCTCCGACCCAATCCCCAACTCCACCGACACCCCGCCCGGCCCAACCGCAGCCCGCTTCCGCCCACCCCCACACCGCAACCCCGTCCGCCACCCCCGAGGCACCCACCGCCCCGCCCCCATCCCCCACGAAACCCCCGACATAACCCAACAAACCCTCTTCTGACCCGACGTGTGCCCAGTCGTCGACTTCGGTGCTTCACCGAGCGGATCACAACAGAAATCCACAACTCGGCGAACCACCGCCGGGTGAACCGCCCGTCAGCCCACGCGCCCGCTCCTACGCCGCGGCCGCGATCGCGCCGTCTCCCGGGCCGGGAGCCGATGGCGCGCTGAACCGGCCCCGGAGCCCGCAACCGAGGTTCGTGAGGTCGTCGACGTCACGGCTGATCCGCACCACATTCCCCCCCGGTGACCTGCCGCCCAGCACACAGCGAGCTTCCGTCATCAGGTCACCGGACACCGCCGCGCCAACTCCAGGTCCGTCCGGAGGATGCGGTTTCAGCAGGCACGCAGCGCGCGACGAAGGAGCACGCGTAGCGGCGGCGGTGGGGCGTGCGGTCAGCGGATCCACGTGGGTGGTCGACGGGCTGCCGCACGCAGAGGTGCGGGTGGGAGCGCCCGGCGAGCACGCGACATGGGGAGCGGGCCTGGCGGGTGCGTGGGCTAGACGACTCCCAGGTGGACTACTCCCACTCGATGGTGCCGGGCGGTTTGCTGGTGATGTCGACGGTGACCCGGTTGATTTCGTCGACCTCGTTGGTGATGCGGGTGGACATGCGTTCGAGGACGTCGTACGGGAGGCGGGCCCAGTCGGCGGTCATGGCGTCTTCGCTGGTGACCGGGCGGAGGACGACCGGGTGGCCGTAGGTGCGGCCGTCGCCCTGGACTCCGACCGAGCGGACGTCGGCCAGCAGGACGACGGGGAACTGCCAGATGTCGCGGTCCAGGCCGGCCGCGGTGAGCTCGGTGCGAGCGATCAGGTCGGCGGCGCGGAGGATGTCGAGGCGGTCCTTGGTGACCTCGCCGATGATGCGGATGCTCAGGCCCGGGCCCGGGAACGGGTGCCGGTAGACCATCGCCTCCGGCAGTCCGACGGCCAGGCCGAGCTCGCGGACCTCGTCCTTGAACAGGGTGCGCAGCGGCTCGATCAGGCTGAACTGCAGGTCGTCGGGCAGCCCGCCGACGTTGTGGTGCGACTTGATGTTCGCGGCGCCGGCACCGCCGCCGGACTCGACCACGTCCGGGTACAGCGTGCCCTGGACCAGGAACTCGATGTGCCGCTCGGCGTCCACCTTGCGGGCGGTCGCCTCGAAGGTCCGGATGAACTCGCGGCCGACGATCTTCCGCTTCTGCTCCGGGTCGGTCACACCGGCCAGCGCGCCGAGGAACTGGTCCTCCGCGTCGACCACCTCGAGCCGGATCCCGGTCGCGGCGACGAAGTCCTTCTCGATCTGGTCCGACTCACCGGCGCGCTGCAGGCCGTGGTCGACGTACACGCAGGTGAGCTGGTCGCCGATCGCCTTGTGCACCAGGGCCGCCGCGACCGCGGAGTCGACGCCGCCGGACAGCGCGCACAGCACCTGCTTGTCGCCGACCTGCCGGCGGATCAGCTCGACCTGCTCGTCCACGACGTTCGTGGTGGTCCAGTCGCCGTTGCAGCCGGCGATGTCGTACAGGAAGTGTTCGAGCACGGCCTGCCCGGCCTGCGAGTGCAGCACCTCCGGGTGCCACTGCACGCCGGCGAGCCGGCGCTCCAGGTCCTCGAACGCCGCGACGGGCGCGCCCCCGGACGCAGCCAGTACGGCGAAGCCGGCCGGCGGGGCGTGGACCGCGTCACCGTGGGACATCCACACGTTGAGGTCCTCGGGGATCCCGGCCAGCAGCGTGCCCGCCGAGCCCACCGTCACCGGGGTCCGGCCGAACTCGCGCAGCCCGGTCCGGCGGACCTCGCCGCCGAGCGTCTGCGCCATCGCCTGGAACCCGTAGCAGATCCCGAACGCAGGCACCCCGGCGTCGAACAGCCCGGAGTCGACCCGCGGCGCACCCTCGGCGTAGACCGACTGCGGTCCGCCGGACAGGATGATCGCCTTCGGGTTCCGGGCCAGCATCTCCTCGACCGGCATCGAGTGCGGCACGATCTCGGAGTACACCTTGGCCTCGCGGACCCGGCGCGCGATCAGCTGCGCGTACTGCGCCCCGAAGTCGACGACCAGTACCAACTCATGCTCGCTCACCCGCAAAGCCTATCGGTGCACCTCAGCAGGGCCGTAATCCGGCGTTCGGAGGGGGTCGTTGGTGAGGTGGAGGTCGGGGAAGCGGCGGCGGAGGGCGGCTTCGTGGCGGGTGGCGGAGGCGGGGTCGCCGATGTAGTCGGCGATGAGGTGGGGGCCGAACCACAGGCGCACTCGGCGGCGAGGTGGGGAGCTCACCTGCGGGACGTTATCGCCGTCAGTTGTCGGCGGTATTACTCCGCGTTACGACCCGAAGTCGCTTCGGTGCTCTGAAGGACAGCAGGTCGATCATCGGGGGCTCTTCCACCAGCAGTACGGCGGCCAGCATGTCGGCCGCACACTCCAGCGCCACCCGCGCCTCGAGGCGAGCTAGGCCGGCGCCGAGACACCGGTGAATCCCGACTCCGAAGGCGAGGTCGGCAGGCCCACCGCGGCCGGTCAGCCCGAGCAGAACGGGCGCGGCGGCAGGTACCTTGACCTCGCCGATCACAGCAGCCCGCGCCGTGACCCGACGCCAGGTAGGCACCGAGGAAGCCTCCCGCAACACCTCCTCCACCGCTTCGGCGGGCGCGAAAGACCTTCCGAGACACCGCTGGAAGGCGGTCGAGATGAGTTGGGTGGTGGTTTCCTGGCCTGCGATCAGGAGGAAGTAGGTGACGGCGCAGACTTCCTCGTCGGTCAGGCCGAGGGCGACCAGTACGGCGAAGAGGTCGTCGGCCGGGGTTCGCCGGGCGGTTGTCGTGCGGGTGCGGAGCCAGGTGTAGAACTCAGCCGCGGTGTGGGCGAGCTCCAATTGACGGTCCTCGTCCGGCCGGCCCCAGAAGAGCTCCAGGGAGTCTTGGCTCCAGGACTTGAGCGACGGTACGTCGACGTCGCGCAGACCGAGCATGTGGAGGAGTACCAGGGCCGGGGGCTCGGCGGCGATGGATTCGACCAGGTCGACTTGCTGACCGGCTGCCAGCGCGGACATGGCGGAGGTGACCCGGGTCGACACGAGGGAGCGGGTCAGGGGCTCGACGGCTGCGACTCGGGCGGGGCTGAAGAAGCGGGCTACGGCTGCGCGGATCGGGCGATGAGACGCGCCCGCGTTGTTCGCGAGCGTCGGCGGGAGTGCGAACCCGGCCGCCGACAGGACCCGCAGCGCCTTCACCGACAGCGGTGTGTGCGCGAGTACGGCGTTGTCGGGGCGGAACGTCTCCGGATCCAGCAACACCTCACGGGCGAGCGTTGGGTCGTCGACCACCCAGTACCCGAGCTCCTCGTCGTACCGAGCAGGGCAACCGGTCACGCGAACCAGCCCGGGGCGGCGCTCGCAAAACCGTCCATTGCACCGGCTCCGGCTGGGATGCGCGCGATCACCGGTACGCCGGTCGTCGTCGGCAGATCCTCGAGGTTGCACTGCTCGGCGAGGTCAGGCTCGTCGGGCCAGGAGCCGATGATCAACCCCTCGATCGGAAGGTTGCGGCGGCGCAGGGCCTCGACGGTCAGGCCGGTGTGGTTGAGGGTGCCCAACCCGGAGCGCGTGACCACGACAAACCCGAAGGGCGTCGTCAGATGCTCGGCGAGGTCGGCAAGGCCTCGGCCCTCTGCATCGAGGCCGACCAAGAGACCACCGGCGCCCTCGACCAGCACGGTGTCATGTGTTGCCGCCAGGTCGTCGATCAGCTTGGCGTGCTCCTCGACGGTCGGCAGGGGGACGCCTTCCCGGCGCGCGGCTGTCGTAGGCGCGAGCGGGTCCCGCAGGCGAACGCCTTCGTGGAATGTGATCAAGCCGCCCGGAGCGGCAAGCCGCCCGCCGTCGTCGAAGCCGGTCGCGCGGCCGCGCGCGGCGCCGGAGGCAGCTTCGCGGAAGGTGGCAGAGGTGGGCTGGGCGGCGCCGGAGGCGCCTTCGTGGAAGGTGGCCGTGGTGGGCTGCGTGGTTAGGCGGCGGATGTCGTCGAGGTCGCCTGGTTCTTCGGGGGTGACTCCGGTTTGGGCGGGTTTGACGATTGCGACCGAGCCGGCGAGGGCGGCGCGTGTGGCCAGGGCGGCGGTGGCGATGGTTTTGCCGACGCCGGTGTCGGTGCCAGTGATGATCGTGATCATGTGAACCGGCCGATTGCGTCGACGACGACGGTGCAGGCGCGGTCCAGGTCGGCCGAGGTCAAACCCGCGTTGGCGGTCAGGCGCAGGCGCGAGATGCCGTCGGGAACGGACGGCGGGCGGAAGCTGCCAACCCGCACGCCGGCGGACATGCAGAGGTCGGCGGCCTGGACCGTCTCGCGTGGTCCGGGCATCGGAACGGAGACGACCGCGCCGGACGGCGGCGGAAGGTTGCAGGCTGCCGCGAGCTGGGCGGTCGCGCGGTGAATGCCATCGGGACGCCCCGGCTCGGCCTGCAACACCTGGAGCGCGGCCAGAGCAGCAGCGCAGGCGGCCGGATTGAGGCCGGTGTCATAGATGAACGGCCGCGCCCGGTTCACCAGGTGCTCACGCAGCACCGCCGGTCCCAGGACAGCGCCGCCCTGCGAGGCCAAGGACTTGGACAACGTCATGGTGACGATCACGTGGTCGAGACCCGCCAGCCCCGCCGCCGCAACCGAACCACGCCCCCCGCCGGTGACGCCCAGACCGTGGGCTTCGTCGACCAGGAGTACGGCGTCGTGCGCCTGAGCAACGGCGGCAAGCGAGGCCAGCGGCGCCTCGTCGCTCAACACGCTGAACACGGACTCGGTCATCACCAGCGCATGCGGTTCGTTGCGCTCGGCAAGAACCTTCTGGACGGCATCCACGTCGTTGTGCGGGACGACCTCGACCCGCGACCGTGAGAGACGGCAGGCATCCACCAGCGAGGCGTGGACGTGTTCGTCGGACACCAGCACCGTGCCAGGCCCACCAAGGGCGGTGACGACGCCCAGGTTGGCAAGGTAGCCGGAGGAGAACGCCAAGCCAGACTCCTGACCGACGTACGCGGCCAGCGCCGACTCGAGCTCTTCGTGCAGCGCCGTCGTACCGGTGACGAGACGGGACGCTGTCGCGCCGGTTCCCCAAGTCTGCAAAGCCTCGGCGGCGGCGGAGACGACACGCGGGTCGCGCGACAGGCCGAGGTAGTCGTTGCCCGCAAGGTCGATCAGGTCATCACCAGCAGACCGAGCGCGGAGCCGGCGGGTGAGGCCCCGCGACTCGAGAGCAGCCGCCTTGGGCGCGAGCCACGACTCGAGCATCAGCCGACCTCCTCCACAGCACCGGTGATCGCCGAGGTAATCGTCGCGATCTCCTCGGCGGTGCAGACGTACGGCGGCATCGTGTAGACGAGATCGCGGAACGGCCGCACCCATACGCCCCGCCGCAGTACGGCGTCCGTCATCCGCTTCATGTCGACCGGACCATCCAGCTGTACGACGCCGACCGCACCGATCACGCGAACGTCCTTGACCCCGGGGAGCGACGCCGCCGGAGCCAGACCAGCCGACAGGCCCGCAGAAATCCCGGCAACCCGGCCGGCCCAGTCCTGCGACAGCAGCAGGTCGATCGAAGCAAGCGCGACCGCGCACGCCAACGGGTTCGCCATGAAGGTCGGGCCGTGCATCAGCGCACCACCTGGACCGTCGGACACGGTGTGCGCGACGTCCGTCGTACACAAGGTCGCGGCCAGGGAGAGGTACCCGCCGGTGAGCGCCTTGCCGACGCACAGGATGTCGGGATCGATCCCCGCGTGCTCGGACGCGAACAGAGTCCCGGTCCGGCCGAAGCCAGTGGCGATCTCGTCCAGGATCAGCAGGAACCCGTGACGATCAGCGAGGTCACGCAGCACCCGCAGGCAGGCCGGGCTGTACGGGTACATCCCACCCGCGCCCTGCAGGACCGGCTCGACGACGATCGCGGCGATCTCTCCCGCCCGCTCGTCCGCGAGCGCGGTCAGCGCGGCGGCCCAGGCCCGGAGCTCGGGATCGTCGTCCGGCCGATCGAACCCGGCCGGCGGCCGCGGGCCGAACACCTGCTCCTTCAGGGCCCCGGTGAACAGCGAGTGCATCCCGTTCACCGGGTCGCAGACACTCATCGGCGCGAACGTGTCGCCGTGGTAGCCGCCGCGGACGGTCAGCATCCGGGTTCGCCCACTGTTGCCCCGGGCAACCTGGTACTGCAGGGCGAGCTTGATCGCGACCTCGACCGACACCGAGCCCGAGTCGCAGAAGAACACGTGCTGCAGCGGGTCCGGGCTGATCTCGACCAGCCGCTCGGCCAGCCGGATCGCGGGCTCGTGGGTCAGCCCGCCGAACATCACGTGGCTGAAGTCGTCCACCTGGCTCTTCACCGCGGCGTCCAGCACCGGGTTGCGGTAGCCGTGGATCATGCACCACCAGGACGCCATCGCGTCGATCGCCTCGACCGTGCCGCCGGCCTCGTCGTCCAGTCGCAGCCGGACGCCGTCGGCGCCGCGGACCAGCCGGACCGGGGACGGATCGCTCAGCGAGGAGTACGGATGCCACAGCCGTTCCGCATCCCGTTGCCACCACTCGCCGCCCACCACGCTCACCTTCCGTCCTGATCCGTCCGCACGCGATCTGTTAGCTCTCCGTGCACTGAACAGCGGGCCGACCAGCCCATCGGGTGGACCTGGACGATCATCCGGCGACGGCACTCGGCGCAGTAGCGGGGCGGCTCCAGAGCCAGGGCCCGACGGCAGTCCTCGTGCCTGCCGTCGGTCAGCTCGCGGCCGCAGTGGCCGCAGTAGACGAGCGTGGTCACAGCGTCTTCTGAAGTTCCTTGACCGGCATCTTCAGCTCGGCCAGCAGGTCGAGGTCCGCGGTCGCCGGGCGGCCGAGGGTGGTCAGGTAGTTGCCGACGATCACGGCGTTGATACCGCCGAGCAGGCCGTCGCGGGTGCCCAGGTCGCCCAGGGTCAGCTCGCGGCCGCCGGCGTACCGGAGCACCGTCCGGGGCATCGCGAGCCGGAACGCGGCGATCGTGCGCAGCGCGTCCTTGCCGTCCATGATCTCGAGGTCGCCGAACGGCGTCCCCGGCCGCGGGTTGAGGAAGTTCAGCGGCACCTCGTGCGGCTCCAGCTCGGCCAGCTGCGCGGCCAGCTCGGCGCGCTGCTCGAGGGTCTCCCCCATCCCGACCAGGCCGCCGCAGCACAGCTCCATGCCGGACTCCTTGACCATCAGGCAGGTGTCCCAGCGCTCCTCGAAGGAATGCGTGGTGACGACGTCGCCGAAGTACGACCGGGCCGACTCGAGGTTGTGGTTGTAGCGGTGCACGCCCATCGCCTTGAGCTCGTCGACCTGCTCCTGGGTGAGCATGCCGAGCGAGCAGGCGATGTTGATGTCGACCTCGGCGTTGATCGCCTCGATGCCGGCCTTTACCTGCGACATCAGCCGCTGGTCCGGACCGCGGACCGCGGCCACGATGCAGAACTCCGTCGCCCCGGTCTTCGCGGTCTCCTTGGCGGCCTCGACCAGCTCGGGGATGTTCAGCCAGACCGAGCGCACCGGCGAGGTGAACTGGCCGGACTGGGAGCAGAAGTGGCAGTCCTCCGGGCAGCCGCCGGTCTTGAGCGAGATGATCCCCTCGACCTCGACCGCCTCGCCGCACCACTTCACCCGCACCTCGTGCGCGAGCGCGAGCAGGTCGGCCAACTGGTCGTCCGGTGATTGCAGGACCTCGACCAGCTGTTCCTGGGAAAGGCCGACGCCCTGCTCCAGAACCTGCTCCCGGGCCACCTCGAGGATGTCGCTCATCGTTCTCCTGCCTCATCTGACGGTCGGCCCACAGTAAGTCAGCCGGCCGCTGGGGGGCTGCGAGGGGCGTCACGTGGAACACGTGCGACCGAGGCGTCGCAGCAACTCTCCGCAGCCCCGGCAAAACTTTCCGGGATTTTCTGCAGAACCTCGTAACCCCCCGTAGACGGGCTCGTTGATGTGTGCAGAGGCGGTTACCGCAAGGAAGACCGCCACCCGGTTACAAGGAGCGACGAAAAGCTGATCATTACGATCGGCACGCAGAGTGGTCACAACCACTCGCAAAACCTCGAAACTCCGGGAATCGGATGTAAGGTAGTGACCAAGAGCTCGGGTCGCCAGCCGTGGTTGGTGACCCGATCCCAAAGCGCCGGGCGCCTCACCCCGGCTTGAGTGGGTCCCTCGGGAAACGATTTGGGCGGAAACGTTCCCGAGGGACCTGCTCCCTTTTCCGGAGCTTTTGACAATTCCCACCAGCCTCAGCAGCCTCACGGGTTTGCTGAGGTTTCTTCATTTCACCTGACAGCAGGTGAACTATTGTCGTTGTGTTACGACTTCGTCACAGACGGCTTCGGAATGATCGGGAGCCGCAGCGCCCCCGGCGCATCGGCCGGTACGACGGGATGCCCCGGCTTCACCGGTTGCACCCGCCGGTACGCCGATCCGACCGGTGGCCGGACGTCGTTCTCACCCTTGTTCGGCCAGAACGAGAGCGCCCGCTCGGCCTGCGCGGTGATCGTCAGCGACGGGTTCACTCCGAGGTTCGCCGAGATCGTCGACCCGTCCAGGATGTGCAGGCCGTCGTACCCGTAGACCCGGTGGTACGGGTCGACCACGCCGGTCTCGGGTGAGTCGCCGATCGCGCAGCCGCCGATGAAGTGCGCCGTCATCGGCACGTTGAACGGCTCGCCGATGGTGCCGCCGGGCGTGCCGTTCATCAGCTTCGCCATCCGCCGGACCACCTGGTTCGCGACCGGGATCCAGGACGGGTTCGGGGCGCCGTGTCCCTGCTTCGACGACAGCCGCCAGCGGCCGAACCGGTCCCGCTTCCCGAAGGTGGTGATCGAGTTGTCCGCGGTCTGCATCACCAGCGCGATCACGGTCCGCTCGGACCAGTGCTTGAGGTCGTACAGCCGGCGGATGTTCTTCCGCTGCACGCCGAGCTCACGCACCCAGGTCCGCCACCGCGGCCGGTCCCCGTCCCCGTCGGTCAGCACGGTCTGCAGCAGCGACATCGCGTTGCTGCCCTTGCCGTACCGGACCGGCTCGATGTGGGTGATGTCGTCGGGGTGGAACGACGAGGTGATCGCGACCCCGCGGCTGTAGTCGACGTCGCGGTCCCTGGCGATCGCCCCGAGCAGCGACTCGGAGTTGGTCCGGGTCAGCACGCCGAGCCGGTCGGACAGTCGCGGTAGCTTGCCCTCGTCCCGGAGCCGGTGCAGGAGCTTCGCCGTACCCAGGGCGGACGCGGCGAACACGACCTGCTGGGCGGTGAACTGGCGGGTGATCTTGCGGTTCGAAGTACGGCGGGTGTCGACGGCGTACCCGCCGTTCGGCAGCGGCTCGACCGAGGTGACCGTGGTCATCGGATAGACCGTGGCGCCGGCCTTCTCGGCCAGGTAGAGGTAGTTCTTGGTCAGCGTGTTCTTCGCGTTGTGCCGGCAGCCGGTCATGCACTCGCCGCAGTCGATGCAGCCGGTACGACGCGGTCCGGCGCCACCGAAGTACGGGTCGTCGACCTCGACGCCGGGCTCGCCGAAGAAGACGCCGACCGGGGTCGGGTGAAAGGTCTCGCCCACACCCATGTCGTCGGCGACCTGCTTCATCACCTCGTCGGCCGGCGTGAAGTGCGGGTACGTGGTGACGCCGAGCATCCGCTTGGCCTGGTCGTAGTACGGCGCGAGCTCGGACTTCCAGTCGGTGATGTGCGCCCACTGGCGGTCGGTGTAGAACGCGGGCAGCGGCTCGTACAGAGTGTTCGCGTACACCAGGCTGCCGCCGCCGACCCCGGCGCCGGACAGGATGATCACGTCCCGCAGCGCGCTGATCCGCTGGATGCCGTACCAGCCGAGCTTCGGCGCGAACAGGAACCGGCTCTTGTCCCACGAGTTCTTCGCGAACCCGGCGTCCTCGAACCGTGCCCCAGCCTCGAGTACGGCGACCTTGTAGCCCTTCTCGGTCAGCCGCAACGCGCTGACGCTGCCACCGAACCCGGACCCGATGATGACGACGTCATAGTCGAACTTCATGGGCGGCCCAGTTTCTTCAGCACTCGGAGGGCGCCGGTCATGAATTCGGCGTACGCCTCGTCGGAGATGCCGTGCGAGGCGGCGATCGGGAGCACCCGCTGGGTGGCGATCGCCTGCGGGTCGACGTACCGGCGGATGCCCTCGGCGCCCTGGCGGCGCCCGAGGCCGGAGGCCCGCATCCCGCCCATCGGGGTGTCGATCGAGCCGAACGTCGCGCCGTACGCCTCGTTCACGTTGACCGTGCCGGCCACGAGCTGGGCCGCGACAGCCCGGCCGCGCCGGCCGTCCCGGGTCCAGACGCTCGCGTTCAGCCCGTACTCGCCCTCGTTCGCGCGCTGGATCGCCTCGGACTCGTCGGAGAACCGGTAGATCGACACCACCGGCCCGAACGTCTCGTTGTCGAAGCACTCCATCTCCGGCGTCACCCCGGACAGCACGGTCGGCTCGTAGAACAGCGGACCGATGTCGGGCCGCGCCTTGCCACCCGCGAGTACGACGGCGCCCTTCGCACGAGCGTCGTCGACGTGCCGGGTCACGGTCTCCAGCTGCGCCTTCGAGATCAGCGAGCCCATGTCGACGTCCCACCCGGTCCCGGCGGAGATCCGGAGCTTCTTCACCCGGTCGATGAACGCGGTGACGAACGCGTCGTACACCTGGTCGGCGACGTACAGCCGCTCCATCGAGACGCACAACTGGCCGGCGCTCGAGAAGCACGCCCGTACGGCGCCTTCTGCGGCCCGGTTGATGTCGGCGTCCCTCAGTACGAGCATCGGGTTCTTGCCACCGAGCTCCAGGCTGCAGCCGATCAGCCGCTCGCCCGCCTGCTTCGCGACCAGCCGGCCGGTCCTGGTCGAGCCGGTGAAGCAGATGTAGTCGGCTTTCTGGATGATCGCGCCGCCCACAGTCGGGCCGTCGCCGTTCACCGGCTGCCAGACCTCACGTGGCAGGCCGGCGTCGTACAGCAGCTCGATCGCCCTGAGCGCGGTCAGCGGGGTCTGGCTGTCGGGCTTGTGGACGACGGCGTTGCCCGCGAGCACGGCCGGTAGGCCGTCGGACATCGCCATGCTGAGGGGGTAGTTCCAGGGCGAGATGATGCCGACGACGCCCTTCGGCACGAACCGCTGCTCGGCCCGGGTCAGGATCGGGAACATGCCCAGCTTGCGCTGCGGCTCGAGCAATTCGGCGGCCTTGCGGCCGTAGTAGCGAGCGGTGAGGGCGACGTGCGCGACCTCCTCGAAGGCCTGCTTGCGCGCCTTGCCCGACTCGAGGATCACCAGGTCCACGAGCTCGTGCCGGTGGTCCAGGACCAGGTCGTGGTACCGCAGCAGGATCGCCGCGCGCTCAGCCAGCGGCACCCGCTTCCAGGTCTGCTGGGTCCGGCGCGCGGATCGGACCGCTGCGACCACGTCGTCCGGGCTGGACACCGGCAGCGTGGCGATCGGCTGACCGGTGGCCGGCGCGTGCGACGTCCGCACCCCGGCCGAGGCGCGAAGCAGCCCCGACAGGCGGCGGACGACCGACTGATCGGTCGCGTACGACGCGGTCGGGTCGAGCTCGGGATCCGCAGGAATCGAGGTCTGCTCGCTCATTCCTCCACCTCGCTGGCGCTCGGCTCCGGAATGAGCGAAAACGCTGCTCTGCCTTTGATTCGCTCGCTACGCTCGCTCATGTAACCAGGCTACCTGCCGGTAATACCCATGTCAGTACCGGAAATCGGCCGTGTCAGGCCTCAGCGTTCCACCCGGCAGACCACTAAGCTGAACGGCTGAACCTGCGAAGGGGTGGAACGTCGAGATGGTGGACAGCGGGGGGCTGTGGACGCCTCCTGAGGACGAGCTCGCTGAGGCTCTGCAGACCGCACAGGTGCTGATCGAGGAAGGCCGGGCCGACGAGGCCGGGCCGTACCAGCAACGCGTGATCGAGCTGGCCCGGGAGCGCGCCGAGGGGCACCCGAATCACTACGAGGCCAAGCACCTGATGGCCGCGACGCAGTACGAGCTGGCCGGCTCGCTGAACGCGTCCGGCCGGCACGAGGAAGCGCTTGCCGCGCTGCACGAGGCCCAGCTCGGCTACACCGAGCTCAGCGACGCCGGCGTCCTCGACGCCACCTCCTTCCTGGCCGACGTGCGCGCCCGGCGGGCGATGACCCAGGCGCACCGCGGTCACGGCGCGACCGCCGTACTGGAGATGGACGGCGCGGTGATCGCGTACGGCCAGCTCGTCGGCGGCAAGGACGGGCTGAAGCACCAGCCGGACTTCGCCCGGGTGCTGGCGATGAACGCGCTGATCCTGCGGCGGTACGGCGACCCCGCCCTGGCAGTCGCGTCCGCCGACGCGGCGACGCAGCTGTTCCTGCAGCTCGCAGACCAGATCAACGAGAGCCCGCAGTCGCTGTCCTACGCGCGCTACCTGTGTACGGCGACCGCCGTGTCGGCCGACGTACATGCCGCCGAGGGCCGGCTCGACCTGGCGCTGGAGGCGGACGAGGTCGGCCTGAGCACGGCCGACACGCTCGCGGACTCGGAGTCGGCGACCGACATGCGCACGCTGGTCGCCGCGCTCACCCGGAAGGGCAAGCACCTCGGCGTCGTCGGCCGGATCATGGAAGGCGAGACCTGCCTGCGGACGGCGTTCGACACCGACGCGGAGACCGCTCAACGGGTCACCGAGGAGCTGGACCGCGGCCTGCCGCTGACTCTGGTCGCGGCGCTCGAGAACGCGGAGATCAAGCTCGGCCCGTTCGAGCAGTACCACCGGCTGGTGGCGCTGAGTGAGCCCGCGCCCGGGATGACGCTGGCGACGGTGTCCGGTCGCACCGATCCGGAGTCAGCCGCCGTACGCGCGACCGAGCTGAGCGAACTGGTCCGTCCGCTGCTGATGCAGGACGTGGACACCGCGCTCACGCTGGGCATGGAAGCGCACTACCTGTTCGCGATCTCGTCCGAGCGGGAGTCGCACCGGATGCGGTACGAGACGAGTACCTACGCGCCGATCTGGGCGCAGCTGCTGCTCGACATCTCCGAGGCGTACTACCAGGCCGGCCGGACGGACCTCGCCCTGGACCTCGGCGGCTGGTGTGCGGAGGTCGCGACCGCGCTGATCCCGTTCACGGACGACGACGCCGTGATGAAGGACCTCGCCGGCTCCTGCTACCGGCACCACGGCGACCTGCTCGCGGCGACCGGAGACGTGATGGCGTCCCAGCACGCCCACGAGGCCGCCCAGCAGCTCCAACTCGGCCGGTAACCTCCGGGTAATTGACGCTTCCCCTCGCCAGGCGGACGCTGGCGCTTGAGAGGGGGAACGAACATGCATGTAGTGCAACTGCACAATCGAACGGTCGACAACTTCGCCCTGCTGGTCAACCAGGTGCGACCCGACCAGTGGACGGCTCCGACGCCCTGCTCGGACTGGAACGTTCGTGACCTGGTGAATCACGTCGTCGGCGAGGAACGCTGGACCGTGCCGCTGATGGAAGGCAAAACCATCGCGGAGGTCGGCGCCGCCTTGGACGGCGACCTGCTCGGCGACGACCCGGTGTCCGCCGCGACGGCGGCCGCCCGGGCCGCTCAGGGCGCCGCGGACCAGCCGATCGAGAAGGTCCATCTCTCGTACGGCGACGAGGACGCGTCCGAGTACCTGCGGCAACTCGCGGCCGACCACCTCGTGCACGGGTGGGACCTGGCCGCCGCGATCGGGGCGGACCCACGGTTGGATCCGGACGTGGTGGACGAGGTCGCGACCTGGTTCGCGGAGCGGGCCGAGCTCTACCGCTCGGCCGGTATGGTCGCCGCTTCCGTCGAGGGCTTCACGGACCCGGCCGACCAGCTCATCGGCGCCTTCGGCCGCGACCCGAACTGGTCGACGACGGACACCGTCGTCACCCGTTTCGGGGCTGCTTTCGACCGGCAGGACATCGAGGCCGTGATGGCGCTGGTCACCGACGACTGCGTCTTCGAGTCCACCTCACCCGCGCCGGACGGCGAACGGTTCGAGGGCGCGGCCGCCGTCCGGGCCGTGTGGGAGAAGCTGTTCGCGAACACGGATGACCCGCGGTTCGAGACCGAGGAGACCTTCGTGCAGGGTGACCGGGGTTTCGTCCGCTGGACGTACTCGTGGCGGGAATCGTCCGGCGAGCGCGGTCACGTCCGCGGCGTCGACGTACTGCGCCTGCGCGACGGCAAGATCGCCGAGAAGCTGTCGTACGTGAAGGGCTAGTCCGGTAGGTCCGTCTTCAGAGCGCCGACGAACAGGCCGGCCTCGGCCTCGGTCATCCCGGTCTCGGAGACCACCAGGGCGGTGGCCTGGTGGAGTTCGCCCTGCGCCTTGAGGGCGCGGGTGCGCTCCGCCAGGTTCGTGCCGGGCACGCGGACGACCGGGGTGTCGGTGACCGGTGGGACGTAGCGCCCGAGCCGGATGTCGTCGACGAGGCCCTTGGCGGTCTTCAGGTCCAGGCCGGTCCGGTCCCGGACAAGTTTGACCGCGTGCACCGACTTCTTCGTGGTGAGCAGGAACCGCACTTGGTCCACGTCGTCAGGGGCGAGTCTGGCCCGCGCGGCGGCGAGGGCGACGTTGTCGGCGTCCTGGTTGCTCCGTCGGCTGAACAGTCCCATGCCGCCATCCTTTCAGAACTGCTCAAGCCGCGAGGACTCGACGCAGGTCGCTCCGGTTCATCCGGCGAGGGTACGCAGCAGCTGCGGCCAGACCAGCTCGCCGAGCTCCCGATCCGCCTCCTCGGTCCCACCTCGGGCCATCCGCTGCCCGCCGCTCTGGGGCGTCTCCCCGGGCAGGATCACCCGATGCCCGGCCCTCGCCGCGACCACCGTCCGGGTGGGGCGAGCCTCGCGCGCCAGGCTGATCTGCTCCGCGAACTGCACCGACGGCCAGACCCGGTCGTCACCGCCGGCAACGAGCAGGACCTCGCCGCGGATCCGCTCCACCGGGATCCGGGCGGCGTCTCCGTCGTACTTCTTCAGACTCTGGCGGTACCAGGGGGTGAAGCTGGGTGGGTCGTCGTCCGGTTGCCAGGTCAGGTCGAGCGGGACGAACGGCAGGGGTTCGCCCTGCCAGGTCCAGGCCGACGTCTGGTGGCCGGCGTCGTTCCAGGCCCAGACGTATGCGGTGGGGGCGAGTGCGATCACCGCGTCGACGCGTTCGTCGAGGGCGCCGAGCAGCAGGGCCGCTTCGGCGCCGCGGGACACGCCCATGATCACGATCCGCTTGTTGCGCTGCTTGAGCTCGTCGAGTGGGAACGACTCGAGCGGGATCTCGCTGATCTTGGCGTCGAACCATTGCGGCGCGAGGACGTCGTACCCCTCGGCCTCGAGGATCCGGGCCCGCTCCAGATCCGGCGTACCACTGGATCCGTGCAGGAGCAGGACGCCCGTGGTCAACCTACGACGACCTCGACTCGCTGGAACTCCTTGAGCTCCGTGTAGCCGGTGGTGGCCATCGCGCGCTTGAGCGCGCCGACCAGGTTCATCGTGCCGTCCGGCACCCAGGACGGGCCGAACAGGATCTGCTCGAGTGTCCCGGTGACACCGACCTCGACCCGCTCGCCGCGGGGCAGATCGGCGTGCCAGGCCTCGGCGCCCCAGTGGAACCCGCCGCCCGGGGCGTCGCTCGCCCGCGCCAGCGGCGAACCGACCATCACCGCGTCGGCGCCGCAGGCGATCGCCTTCGCCACGTCGCCGGACCGGCCGACCGAGCCGTCCGCGATCACGTGCACGTACCGGCCGCCGGACTCGTCCATGTAGTCCCGCCGCGCCGCGGCCACGTCGGCCACCGCGGACGCCATCGGCACCGCGACCCCGAGCACCTTGCGGGTCGTGTGCGCCGCGCCGCCGCCGAATCCGACCAGCACACCGGCCGCCCCGGTCCGCATCAGGTGCAGCGCGGCCTGGTGCGTCGCGCACCCACCGACGATCACCGGTACGTCGAGGTCGTAGATGAACTGCTTGAGGTTGAGCGGCTCGGCCTGACCCGACACGTGCTCGGCCGAGACCGTCGTACCGCGGATGACGAACAGGTCGACGCCCGCGTCCACGACGTGCTTCGCGAACTGCTTGGTCCGCTGCGGGGAGAGCGCGCCGGCCACGGTGACGCCGGAGTCGCGGATCTCCTGGACCCGCTGCGAGATCAGCTCGGGCTTGATCGGCGCGGAGTAGATCTCCTGCAGCCGGTGCGTCGCCTGCTCCTTGCCGAGGGAGGTGATCTCCTCCAGCAGGTTCGACGGGTCCTCGTACCGGGTCCACAGACCTTCGAGGTTGAGCACACCGAGACCGCCGGCCTTCCCGATCGCGATCGCGGTGGCCGGCGACATCACCGAGTCCATCGGCGCGGCCAGGATCGGCAGCTCGAACCGGTAGGCGTCGATCTGCCAGGCCACCGAGACCTCCTCGGGGTCCCGCGTCCGCCGCGACGGCACGATCGCGATGTCGTCAAACGCGAACGCCTGCCGCCCCCGCTTCGCCCGCCCGATCTCAATCTCACTCATACCGACAATCTACCGGTAGCCCCTCGCCCGCCCGGCGCGCGGATCCGCCGGTGGACACGCAGCCCGCGGGCCCGAGGTCAGTTGTGTCGCTGCCGAAACTCGGCGCCGAGCTTCGGCTCCAGCAGCCCCTCGATGTCGACGCCACGCTCACCCGGTCTGGGGGAGGCCGCGAGGAGCCTCCGCACGAACGAATCCGCCGTCTCAGACATCAACCCGACATTCAGCAGGACCCCGCGGGTTTCGCGGGGGTGTTCGGGTGGGTCAGCGGCCGGAGTAGTTGGGGGCTTCTACGGTCATTTGGATGTCGTGGGGGTGGGACTCCTGGAGGCCGGCTGAGGTGATGCGGACGAAGCGGCCCTTGTCCTGGAGCTCGGGGACGGTGCGGGAGCCGCAGTAGAACATCGACTGGCGCAGGCCGCCGATCAGCTGGTGGGCGACGGCGGACAGCGGGCCGCGGTACGGGACCTGGCCCTCGACGCCCTCGGCGATCAGCTTCTCGTCGGTGCCGACGTCGCTCTGGAAGTAGCGGTCCTTGGAGTACGACTTGCGCAGCCCGCCGGCCGACGACATCGCGCCGAGCGAACCCATCCCGCGGTACGCCTTGAACTGCTTGCCGTTGATGAACACCAGGTCGCCCGGCGACTCCTCGCAACCGGCCAGCAGCGACCCCAGCATGACCGTGTCGGCGCCGGCCACGAGGGCCTTGGCGATGTCACCGGAGTACTGCAGGCCGCCGTCGCCGATCACCGGGACACCGGCCGGCTTGCAGGCCAGCGATGCCTCGTAGATCGCGGTGACCTGCGGTACGCCGACGCCGGACACGACTCGCGTCGTACAGATCGAGCCCGGGCCGACGCCGACCTTGACGCCGTCCGCGCCGGCCTCGACCAGCGCCTGGGCGCCCGCGCGGGTGCCGATGTTGCCGCCGATCACGTCCACGCCGCGGGTGGCCGGGTCGGCCTTGAGCCTGCGGATGATCTCGAGCTGGGCCTGGGAGTGACCGTGCGCGGTGTCCACGACCAGCACGTCGACACCGGCCTCGACCAGGGTCATGGCACGCTTGTACGCCTCGCCGAAGAAGCCGATCGCGGCGCCGACCATCAGCCGGCCGGTCGAGTCCTTGGTGGACAGCGGGAACTTGTCCCGCTTCACGAAGTCCTTCAGCGTGATCAGGCCGGTCAGCTTGCCCGCGTCGTCGACCAGCGGGAGCTTCTCCACCTTGTGCCGGCTGAGCAGCGCCATCGCGTCGTCGGCGGAGATGCCCTGCTTGCCGGTGATGAGCGGCTGCTTGGTCATCACCTCGTGCACCGGCCGGGTCAGGTCGTTCTCGAACCGCATGTCGCGGTTGGTGACGATGCCGACCAGGACACCGGCGTCGTCGACCACCGGCACACCGGAGATCCGGTACTGGCCGCAGAGCGCGTCGGCCTCGCCGATGCTGGCGTCCGGGCCGATGGTGATCGGCTGCGCGATCATGCCGGACTCGGAGCGCTTGACCAGGTCGACCTGCTGGGCCTGGTCCTCGATCGAGAGGTTGCGGTGCAGGACGCCGAGACCGCCCTGCCGGGCCATGGCGATCGCCATCCGGGCCTCGGTGACGGTGTCCATCGCGCTGGAAAGCAGCGGGATGTTGACCTCGACGTTGCGGCTCACCCGGGACCGGGTGCTGGCCTCGGAGGGGATGACGTCGGACTCGTTGGGCTGCAGCAGCACGTCGTCGAAGGTGAGACCGAGGACGGCGAACTTGTCGGGAACTCCAGCGGGTGTGATGTCCATAGGGAAAACAGGCACCTTTGCACGGCGAGAACGGGACACCATCCTATGCCGCCCGCACCCAACCCCCGAATCCGCCATCCACAGCCGGCCGTCACCCGCCGTACACACCCGGTACGACGTGGCGCCAGGACCACCCGTGAATCCGCCCGGCCGTGGCGGGCCGGGCGGACAGTGTCAGCGGGTGGTCGGTGTGTTGACGACGTCCAGGATCTGAAGGACCTCGGTCGACTCCGTGGAGCCGTGAGCGCGGGCGATGGCGGCGTGCTTGCCCTCGGCGTACGTGCCGCTGGAGTGCTTGCCCTTGGCGTAGGTCTGCTTGACCGAGCCGGTCGCAAGCTGGCCGCTGGAGTGCTTCGCAGACGTCTGCGACCCGAAGAACTCCTCCGCGCCCGACACCTCGACCGGCGCACCGGTCGGTGTCGGCAGGACGTCCGGCAGGACCTCCTTGATGATCTCGGTGAGCTCTTCCAGCGGCGCGTCGGTCGGCGGCTCCTTCTGGTCCGCACCGGGGTCCTCGGCCGGCTGGGTGTCACCGGAGTCCGAGCCCTCGTCCGAGGAGCCCTGCTCCGACCCCGTGTCGTTGCTCGGCACCGTGGTCGGCGTCGTCGTCGGGTCGGTGACCGGGTTGTTCCCGGTCTCGCCGGTCTCCTCGTTGTTCGGCGGCGTGCTCGGCGTCGTCGTCGGTTCCGAGGTCGGCTCGGTCGTCGGCGTCGTCGGGTCGGTCGACGGCGGCGTGCTCGGCTCGGTCGTCGGCTCCGTGCTCGGCTCGGTGGTCGGCTCCGTCGACGGCTCGGTCGTCGGCTCGTCGGCCGGCTTCTCCTCCGTGTTCCCGGTGTCGGCCGGCTTGGTCGTCTCGACCGGCTTGGTCGGCGGGACCGAGGTGACGGTCGGGTTCTGCTCGGGCACGACCCGCTGCAGCACCTCCGGCAGGGCGTGCACGGCGGTGGCCGGCGGCGTCGGCGCGACCTTCTCGGCGGCCTTCTGCTCGGCGTCGCGACGCTCTTCCTGCTTCTTCTGGAAGTCCTTGGCGACCTTGACGATCTTCGTCTTGTCGACCACCGGCATTCCGTCGAGCTGCTCCTTCGGGAAGCTGGTCTGCGGACGGACCGCGTCGACCATCTTCTCGATGACCTTCTCGTACGGCGACAGCGGATCACCAGTGACGGCCGCGGCAACACCGGAGACCGACAGCGCGGCCACCGCGGCGACCCCGAGCGCCAGACCACGCGTCGCCACCTTGCGGGCGAACGGGTCCGTCACCGGGTTCAGCGCCGCGCAGCGCGCCAGGAAGCTCTCCGGGTCGTCGATCGTCTCCACCGGGAGCTCGTCCTCGACCTCTACCGCGAGCCGTAGCTCGGCCAGCAGCTTGACGGCCGGGTCATGCTCTCCCGCGGTACGCGCGGACTCCCCACCAGCGGCCAGCAGGTCGAGAAGCGCGTCATCGGCGTCGATCGCGTCAAGGTCGAAACGGTCAGCCATGATTCCCCTCCCCTGCTCCTCGTTCCAGCTGTGCCTCATGCCCCACAAACCCCCTGAGCGTGTTCAACGCTCGATGCTGTGCGACCCTCACCGCCCCCGGTGTCATCCCCAGTGCCCGGCCGGTCTCCTCGGCTGACATCCCCGCTACCACCCGGAGCCGCAGGATCTCCCGCAACTTCTCCGGCAACTTGTCCAGCAGGCCCATGATGTGCTGGACCTCCGAGTGCCGGACTGCGTGCTCCTCCGGCGTCGGTGACTCGTCCGCGCCGTCCGGCAGGTCCGGCGTCGAGACGTCGGCCACCGCGAACGCACGCTGGGCATCGGCGACCTTGCGGGCCGCGATGCCGTAGACGAAAGCCTCGAAAGGCCTCCCCTCATCACGGTACCGGCTCAGCGCGCCGAACACCGCGACACAGACTTCTTGTGCGACGTCGTCGACCATGTCGGCGCCGCCGGGGTACGTCCAGAGCCGGGACCGCACGTAGCGGTGAGCCACGGCGCGCACCCTTGTCAACAGGTCGTTGAGAGCTGTCCGGTCGCCTTCGCTCGCAAGCGCGGCAAGATCCCTGAGCTCGACCCGGTCGTGGGTGTGCGGTACTTGGACCTCGGTCACCCCTCGCCCCCTCGTGTTGGACCGGTCAGCCTGAAAGATGGTACGGCGCTCATCTTCTCTTGCCTAGTGGCAATTCGTGATCGCACCAGGTTTTTGGTCACGATCTGTCACTACCCGCGGGTCAGGTAGGACTGGCGGTCGGACGGGTCGAGTTTCTCCACGGCGTAACGCAGGGCCGGGCGTGGCATCCGGGCCGCATGCCGGTCGAGAAAGGCGCGGAGAGCGAGCTCGTCGGCGGCACCGGCGTACTTGAGGGCGATGCCGACGGGCTTGGACACGACCGGGTCGGTGTCGTCGACCAGCAACTCGGCCAGGGCGAAGAGGTCGGCGAGCGCGTCGGGATCACCGGATCCGGTGAAGGCGAGCGGCGCCGTCATCGCGGTACGCCGGCGCAGCGGATCAGCCGACCGGGCCAACTCGAACAACGGCGTACGTGGCTTGTCGAGCAAATAGCTGCCGACGACGCGTGGGGCGGCCCGGTCGACCATGTCCCAGGTGTCGATCCGGTCGTGTCGGCCGAGGTACAGCTCGTAACAGCCGCGACGTTCGTCGGCCGGCAGTTTCGCCTTCCTGGCCTTGAAGTCGAGCACGCAGAACGCCGCCAGGCGCGGTTCGTACTCCGCGACGTCGAGCAGCCGGTCGACTTCGCTCAACGGCAACGCGGTGTAGCGCTTGGCGATCCCGAACAGCGTCCCCATCCGGACGCCGAGAACAGCGGCCGAGCCGTGGTAGTGCTTCTGCGGATGCTCGGCCGGTCGGCCCTCCGACCGTAACTCGTCGACCAGCGCGGATGCCGTCCGGTCCATCCTGGGAGCGTAGTCAGTTCGGCGGTTCGAAGTGAAGTACGGCGGACGCGTGGTCGCCGCCCCAGTCGACGGGACTGCGGCCGGTCTCGCGCCAGCCGGAGCGTTGGTAGAGGGCGATCGCGGCGTGGCAGTTGTCGGCGACTTCCAGGGTGACGGGCCGGTCAGCGACCGCGAGGGCGTGGTCGAGCAGGCGGCGGCCCAACCCGCCGCCGGTGGCCTTCGGGTCCACGAACAGCCGCTCCACCAGCGCGCCGCCGGACGCGTCCGCGGTCAGCACGACATGGCCCGCCACGCTGCCGTCGTCGGTCGTGATCACCCAGGCGCCGAGCATGCCCGGCGGTGTCAGCCACCGGGTCGGGTCCGTTGGCCAGTTGACCGGATAACCGGCGGCCTCGTGCACCTCCCGCAGAATCTCGGCACAGCTCGCGAGATCCGCCTCGGTCCGCTCCCGAATCACTCCCCAACCCAACCACACCGGCAAAGACGAACCGCCCGGCTGGTCCGTGGACCAGCCGGGCGGTTGTCGTTCGACCTGAGGATCAGTGACCGTGGCCGTGGCCGTGACCGGCGGCGGCGGGCTCCTCTTCCTCGGGCTTGTCGACCACCAGGGTCTCGGTGGTCAGCAGCAGCGCGGCGATCGAGCCGGCGTTGGCGAGCGCGGACCGGGTCACCTTGACCGGGTCCAGCACGCCCTGGGCCAGCAGGTCGCCGTACTCACCGGTGGCGGCGTTGAAGCCGCTGCCGGACTCGAGCTCGGCCACCTTCGACGTCACCACGTAGCCCTCGTAACCGCCGTTCTCGGCGATCCAGCGCAGCGGCTCGACGATCGACTTGCGGACGATCCGGACACCGGTGGCCTCGTCACCTTCGAGGTCCAGGCCGTTGTCCAGCACGGTCGCCGCGTGCACGAGAGCGGAGCCGCCACCGGCGACGATGCCCTCCTCGATCGCGGCCCGGGTCGCGGACACCGCGTCCTCGATCCGGTGCTTCTTCTCCTTGAGCTCGACCTCGGTGGCCGCGCCGACCTTGATCACGCAGACGCCACCGGCCAGCTTGGCCAGCCGCTCCTGCAGCTTCTCGCGGTCCCAGTCGGAGTCGGTGCGCTCGATCTCGGCCTTGATCTGGTTGACCCGGGCCTCGATCGCGTCGGCCTCGCCGGCGCCCTCGACGACGGTGGTGTTGTCCTTGGTGACGACGATCCGGCGAGCAGTGCCGAGCACCTCCAGACCGACCTGGTCCAGCTTGAGGCCGACCTCGGGAGCGACCACCTGCGCGCCGGTCAGCGCGGCCAGGTCCTCCAGCATCGCCTTGCGGCGGTCACCGAAGCCCGGCGCCTTGACCGACACCGAGGTGAAGTTGCCGCGGATCTTGTTGACCACCAGGGTGGACAGCGCCTCGGCCTCGACGTCCTCGGCGATGATCAGCAGCGACTTGCCGGACTGCACGACCTTCTCCAGCAGCGGCAGCAGGTCCGCGATCGCGGAGATCTTGCCCTGGTGGATCAGGATGTACGGGTCCTCCAGCACCGCCTCGCCGGCCTCGGCGTCGGTGATGAAGTACGGCGAGATGTAGCCCTTGTCGAACTGCATGCCCTCGGTGAACTCGAGCTCGGTGCCGAAGGTGTTCGACTCCTCGACGGTGATCACACCGTCCTTGCCGACCTTGTCGAAGGCGTCCGCGATCAGGGCGCCGATCTCGGCGTCCCGGGCGGAGATGGTGGCGACGTGCGCCATGTCGCCCTTGTCGTCCACCGCGCGGGCGGTGTCGACCAGCTTGGCCGAGACAGCCTCGACGGCCGCCTCGATACCGCGCTTGAGGCCCATCGGGTTGGCGCCGGCGGCGACCGCCCGCAGGCCCTCGTGCACCAGCGCCTGCGCCAGCACCGTCGCGGTGGTGGTGCCGTCACCGGCGATGTCGTTGGTCTTGGTGGCGACCTCCTTGGTCAGCTGCGCACCAAGGTTCTCGAACGGGTCGTCCAGCTCGACCTCACGGGCGACGGTGACACCGTCGTTGGTGATGGTCGGGGCGCCCCACTTCTTGTCCAGGACGACGTAGCGGCCCTTCGGCCCCAGCGTCACCTTCACCGTGTTCGCGAGCTTGTCGACGCCGCGCTCCAGGGCGCGCCGCGCGTTCTCGTCGAACTCGAGGATCTTCGGCATGAAAAATCCAGTCCCTCTCTGAAATTCGCTCTTCGTGACAGCAGTACGAGCGCTGCGCCCAACTCCCCCGCCCATCACCCCGGCCGGGGGCCCAGACCGACTCCGCCCCGGCGCCGGTACGGCACCAGGGCGGTGTCAGTCAGGAACAGCGAGCAGTCGTCACTTGCTGACGACTGCGAGGATGTCGCGGGCGCCCAGGATCAGGTAGTCCTGGCCGTCGTACTTGACCTCGGTGCCGCCGTACTTGGAGTAGATGACCTTGTCGCCGACGGCGACGTCCAGCGGGACGCGGTTGCCGTTGTCGTCGATCCGGCCCGGACCGACGGCGAGGATCTCGCCCTCCTGCGGCTTCTCCTTGGCGGTGTCCGGGATCACCAGGCCGGACTTCGTGGTCTGCTCGGCTTCGAGCGGCGCGACGAGGACGCGGTCCTCGAGCGGCTTGATCGTGACCGACACTTGCTGACCTCCACGGTCGATTCGCTTGTCTGTGGTTCTGCGATGGTCGCGCTCCCCTGCCGTCGCGGGGGTCAAGGGCCGGACCGCTGGCACCCTCCACCGGAGAGTGCCAATACCGAATCTAGGCCGCCTTTAGCACTCGGTCAACTCGAGTGCCAGGATCACGCCCACGGCGAAACCACGACCCGCACCAGCTCTGACCGGCGGACTGTGATCGAGCCGCTGCGGAATGTGGTCGAGTGCTGGGCCAACCCGGGGTCGGCGTGGGACCGTTCTGTCTGTACGGCGTCCCGGCCGCTCCGGGACCGGGTGCCCGAGGAGACCATGGCCCTCAGCTTTCTCTCTCTGCCCAAACTGTCCGGCCGCACTGTCGCGGTCCTGGCCGCGGCCGGCGCGCTCGCGGTCGGCGCCGTCGCCGCGGGCGCATCGAAGGACCAGCCCACTGCAGAGCCCGGTGCGGACGCACCAGCCGTCGCACCGCCCGAGCAGGCCCCGGCCGCGGACACTGCCAGCACCAGAGCCGCTGCTGCGGCTGCTGCACTGCCGCAGTGCCGGTCGGCCATGCTCGTGCCGGTCAATCGGACCTGGGGCATCCCGATGCCGTCCGTGTACGGCGCCTCCAGCACCTACTGCAACCTGATGTACGGCGACGACCCGCACCGCGGCTCCACAGTGTTCGGCGACCCGGACACCGCAATCCGCGTGCTCCAGCGCAACCTGAACTTCTGCTACGGCACCAAGCTCGCCGTCGACGGCATCTACGGCAGCAACACCCGCGCAGTGGTCCGGATGGTCCAGCGCAAGCACAAGCTGGTCGCGGACGGCATCTACGGCCCGAAAACCCGCTCAGCCATGAACTGGCGCCTCTACTCGATGTCCACCCGAAGCTGGAGCAAGGGCTGCTCGAGCCCCCTCTAAAGTGACGGGGTGACAGTCACTGCCTTGCTGGACGGCGCCGGCGCCGAACTGCTGGCCGAGGCGTGCACGAACTTCCAGCCGGGCCGCGAGCTCCAGCTCGTCGAGAAGCTCCGCCGGCAGTACGACGCCACGCTCGTGAGTGCCGCAGTCACACAGGCCGCGCTACGCCACCGGGCGGTCTCCAAGTTCGACAGCGACGCGGCCAGGATGTACTTCACGCCAGACGGCCTGGAGCAGGCGACCCGCAGTACTGTCGGCGCGCACAGGGCGCAGCGCATCGCAGCGACAATGCCCGGCAGCAGCGTGGTCGATCTGGGCTGCGGCATCGGCGGCGACCTCATAAGCGCCGCACGCGCGGGCCTACGGGTCACCGGAGTCGAGCGCGACCCAGCCACCGCCGACGCCGCCCGCGCCAACCTGGCAGCACTCGGACTGCCCGGCGAGGTCATCGTCGGAGACGCCGAGTCCATCGACCTCGCGCCGTACGACGTGGTGTTCGCGGACCCGGCGCGGCGGGCGGACGGGCGGCGCGTGTTCGACCACAACGCCTACTCGCCACCGTGGTCCTTCGTCACGGGGCTCCTCAACCGCACGGCCTGCGTGAAGGTCGCGCCCGGCATCCCGCATGACGCCGTACCGGATGGTGTGGAGGCCGAGTGGGTCAGCGACGCCGGCGAAGTGAAGGAGGCAGCACTGTGGTCCGGTCATCTGTACGCCGGCATCACTCGTCGGGCAACGCTTCTACCCAGCGGCGCGACCGTCACCGACGCCCCCGAAGCCGACAGCGGTCCAGTGGGTCAGTACATCTACGAACCCGACGGCGCTGTGGTGCGTGCCGGCCTGGTGACTGCAGTGGCCGCCGCAGTAGACGGCTGGTTGCTGGACCCCCGGATCGCCTACGTCACCGCCGACGCCCTGGTGTCGACTGCACTCGCGTCGGCGTACGAGGTTCTGGAAGAGCTGCCCTACAAGGAGAAGGCGCTGCGTTCCTGGGTCCGCAGCCATGACATCGGCACGCTCGAGATCAAGAAGCGCGGCGTTGACCTCGACCCCGCCCAGCTGCGGAGGAAGCTCGCGCCGAAGGGTTCCGGCTCGGCAACCCTGATCATCACCCGCATCGACCGCGACGCGATTGCCTTCTCCTGCCGCCGAGTCGCTCCCAGCCCCACAGCAGGGTGGCCTGGATAATCTGCCGGGACGCCCTTGGAGGTGGCCATGCTGAACGCCGGTCGGTCGGCGGTCCTCTTCGTCGTCGTCGCGTTCGGCCTGGCCGGATGCGGGTCCGGGTCCGGGTCCGATCCAGCCGCGCCGCCACCGAGCTCGCCGACGACGTCCGCCCCGGTCGGGATGATGGCCGCATGCCCGTCCTCGGACGCGAAGGCGTTCACCGCGCCGGTTGCCGGCGGCGCCACGGTCAGCGGCGTGCAGCTGGGTGACGCCAGTCGGGCCGTCGTGTTGTCCTACGAGTGGGGCGGTTCGCCGTGCGACTGGTCCGGTGTCGCGACCGAGCTGGTCGCCCGTGGCTACCGGGTCGCACTCTGGGAGTACGGCACCCTCACCGGCTTGGATCGGGTCAAGGAGCTGCAGGCCGTCGTGGACCAGGTCCGGGCCGCCGGCGCGACCAAGGTCGTGCTGGCCGGCGGCTCGATCGGCGGCTGCATATCCATGATTGGCGGCTCCATGATCACCCCGGCGGTCTCCGGCGTCGCGGTGTTGAGCTGCGCATCCTGGTACGACGTGGAGCACCGGCTGCCGACCACGCCGCTGGCCGCGAAGCTCCGGGTTCCGTCGCTGTACCTGGCCGGCGACGGGGACCGCCTGCCAGTCGCCGAAGTGCGCAAGGATTTCGCCGCCGTACCCGCCAAGGACAAGAAGCTGGTCGTGGTCACCGGCTCCACCGCGCACGGCGTCGAGCTCCTCGACGGAACCGAGGCCACCGTCGCGAAACAGGCGCTGTTCACCTTCCTCGAGGGGGTCACCCAGTAAGACACCCGGCGAGTTGCGTTCTGAGTACAGTCGAACATATGATCGATCTTACGTGCGGGTCTTCGGGAGGCTTCCGGTGGGCGAGGTGCTGCGTCTGCTGCTGCAGCCTCCCGGAGGCCCGCCACTAAGCCGTTACGTTGGTGAAGTCGTGCGTTCACCTGGGTCGGGCAGGGTGAGAGGCAGAACCGGTTTGCCGCTGGCCGTTCACCTGGGGATCGAGCGGCGCACCAGCCCCAGGTCTCTGCCGCGCCCTTCCCCGCGCTGCAGCAGAATCCCGCGCCGCAGCAGGACTCAGGCCGTGCCGTACAGCTCGGCCGCATCCCGCCGGATGATCATCATCCGGCTCGGGTCCTCGAGATCACCGAAGCCGTAGCTGCGGTAGAGCTCATGCGCATCCGCGGTCGCCAGCATGACCCGCCGGACCCCCTTGAGGTCCGGATGCTCGAGCAACGTCGACACGACGAACCTGCCGAGCCCATGCCCCCGCTGCTCCGGCACCACGAACACGTCGGCCAGCCAAGCGAACGTCGCCCGGTCCGTCACCATTCGCGCGAACGCGACCATCGCCCCGTCCGCGCCGTACACCCCGAGATTGAGACTGCCCGCGATGGAGCGCGCCACGACCTCCCGCGGGATCCCCTCCGCCCAGTACGACGTACTGAGGAACCCATGCACCACGTCGACGTCGACGAGCTCGGTGGAGTCGTCCGCCTCGAAGCCGTCCGGCCCGGTCCACTTCACTTGTTCAGCACCTCGGTGATCGGCATCGACGAGTCGGCCGGCAACTCGAGCGGCGACGGCGCCTTCCCGGCCCGAACCAACTCCGAACCGAGCGCCGCCACCATCGCGCCGTTGTCGGTGCACAACCCGGGCCGCGGCACCCGTACGGCGATGCCGGCCTCGGCGCAGCGTTCTTCCGCCATCGCGCGCAGCCGTGAGTTCGCCGCGACCCCGCCACCGATCAGCAGGTGCTCGAAGCCGCGGTCCTTGCACGCGTCGATCGCCTTCCGGGTGAGCACGTCGCAGACCGCCTCCTGGAAGGCCGCGGCCACGTGGTTCACCGGCACGTCCTCGCCGTCGCGACGCCGGGCCTCGACCCACCGCGCCACGGCAGTCTTCAAGCCGGAGAAGGAGAAGTCGAACCGATGCCGCTCCAGGTCCCGCTGCGACGTCAGCCCGCGCGGGAACGTGACGTACAGCCGGTCACCACCATCACGGGCCGCTTTGTCGACATATGGACCGCCAGGGAACGGCAGCCCAAGCACCCGCGCGACCTTGTCGAAGGCCTCCCCCGCAGCGTCGTCGATGGTGCTGCCCATCGGCACCACGCCCTCGGTGATGTCCTCGACCGCGAGCAGCGACGAGTGCCCGCCGGACACCAGCATCGCGACACAACCCTTCGGCAGGTCGCCGTGCTCCAACGTGTCGACGGCGACATGGGCCGCGAGGTGGTTCACGCCGTACAAAGGCTTGTCGAGCGACAACGCCAGCCCCTTGGCCGCGGCGACACCGACCAGCAGCGCGCCGGCCAGACCGGGCCCGCTGGTGACGGCGACCGCGTCGACGTCGGTCGGCTTGATGCCGGCGGTCTCGCAGGCACGCCGGATCGTCGGGACCATCGCCTCCAGGTGCGCACGGCTGGCGACCTCCGGCACGACGCCGCCGAACCGGGCGTGCTCCTCGACACTGGACGCGATCGCGTCGGCGAGCAGCGTCTGCCCCCGGACGATCCCGACCCCGGTCTCGTCACACGACGTCTCGATCCCCAGGATCAGGGGCTCGCTGTTGGTCACACCTCCACCTCGCTTCGCTCGGCTCCGGTGTGACCAACACGCGTTGCTCTACTTTTTGTTCGCTCGCTGCGCTCGTTCACGCATCCTCCCGCCACCGCATGATCACCGCATCCTCGCCGCCGGCGTAGTACCCGCGCCGCCGGCTGATCTCCTCGAACCCGAACCCGGCGTACAGCCCGACCGCCGACTCGTTGCTCGCAGCAACTTCCAGCAAGACCGTCCGCCCGCTGCACTGCGCCAGCGCCGCCGTCATCAACTGTCCGCCGATCCCGGTACGGCGCTCGGCCGGCGTCACCGCGATCCGCAGCAACTCGACCACGTCCAGCGCCACCGGCGGCACCAGCAGTACGACGTACCCGACGACGGCTCCTTCGTCCGCGACCAGGATCACCCGGTCCTCGGACCGCCGCTCGAACTCGCCCGTCCACGAGACCGTACTCCACGCCTCCGACCCGAAGCACACCTCGTCCAGCGCGACCAGTGCGGGCAGGTCGTCCGCGGTCGCCGGTCGAATGGCGGGTCTCACTTCGGCAGCACGCTCTTCGGTCCGCCCGACAGCGTGACGTCCGGGCGGCGCAGGTACAGCGGCTCCGGTCCGACGACGTCGAGCGTCCCGGTCGCGACGCCGGTCGCCAGCACCTCGGCCGACGGGTACTCGACGACCGCGACGTCCGCGACCCCGAGCGCATCGGCGTACAGCACCGCGCCGCGCCCGATCACCGGCAGGCCGGACAAGACGTGCGCTACGTCGGCCGGTTTGTCCACAGCCGGGCCTTCCAGCCGACGACGGCTACCGTCCGCGGCCGGACCGTCGTACAGGGCCCAGTAGATCTCCTTGCGTCGCGCGTCCGTCGCGACGGCCACGGGCAGCATGAGGTCGGTCTGCCGGGCCAGGATGTCGAGGCTGCACACGCCGGCGACCTCGATCCCGAGTACGTCGGCCATCGTCCGAGCGGTCACCAGACCGACCCGCAGCCCGGTGAACGGCCCCGGTCCGACGCCGACGGCGATCCGGGTCAGGTCGCGCACCGAGCAGCCCGCGGTCTCCAGGCAGGTGGCGATCGCGGGCGCGAGCAGCTCACCGTGCCGCAGCGCGTCGACGGTCGTGGACGACGCCAGGATCTCGCCGCTCACCGGATCGGCCAGCGCAACGGTGACCGCAGCACTAGAGGTGTCGAAAGCAAGCAACATCAGTTCTTCTCCAGTACAGACACGCGAAGGCCGGACGCGGCCCAGCGGGGGCCCACCGGGGTGACTCGGATCTCCCGGGTCTCGTCGGTGTCGTCGTCGCCGCGGGTCACCACGATGTCCAGGCGGTCCGGCGCCAGCGACTCGGCCAGCCCATGACCCCACTCGACCACCGTGACCGCGTCGTCCAGGCTCGCGTCGAGGTCGAGATCGTCCAGCTCGGCCAGCCCACCCAGCCGGTAAGCGTCCACATGCACCAACGCCGGCCCGCCCGCGAGCGACGGGTGCACTCGCGAAATCACGAATGTCGGCGACGTGATGTCACCCCGCACCTTCAGCCCGGCGCCGAGGCCCTGGGTGAACGTCGTCTTGCCCGCGCCCAGGTCACCGGACAGCACCAGTACGTCGCCCGCGTGCAGCTGACCGGCGATCTCCTCGCCGATCGCCCGCATGTCGTCGGCCGTCGGCACGGTCAGCTCGGCCGGCATCGCCTTCGCGTAGATCAGGTTGTGGTCGTGCTGCTCGACGACCGAGTACCCACGCCGGCGCCAGAACTCCACGGTGTCCGGCAACTCCACTCGCGCGATCAGCTGCACCCGGCTCAGCCCACGCCGTACGGCGACCTCCTCGGCGCAACCGACCATCGCCGAGGCGACGCCGCGCGCCTGGTGCCGCGGGTCGACCGAGACGCGGCGCAGGTTGAGGACGTCACCGCTCTCTTCGAACAGCACCGCGCCGGCCGGGGAGCCGTTGACCCGGACCAGGAGGCCGCCGTACTTGTTCACAGCGTCGGTGACGGTGGTCGCGTTCTCGGTCAGGGCGGTCGACGGCGGGTCGAGCACCCGGCGGGCGGAGAACGCGTGGTGGATCACCGCGACGATCTCATTCGCGTGCTCGGCGGTCGCGTCGACGACGTGCAGGTCTGTCATGTGTGTCCCAAGGATTGTTCGGCTCGCTCGATCATGCCAAGGAGCGCGGCCGTGTACTCACGGTGGTGCTCGATCAGGCCCAGGTGCCCGCAGTTCTTCACCTCGACGAGCTCCGCGCCGGGCACGTGCCGGACGATCTCCTCGGCGTGCTCGAACGGGGTCAGGTGGTCCTTGTCGCCGCCGATCACGACGCACTCCACCTTCTGCAACGGCTCCAGGGCGTGGTACTTGTCGTGCAGCGCGAAGATCGGGTAGAACTCCGCGATCACCGAGATCGGCGTCGCCGCGATCATCTCGTTGACGAACTCGGTGAACGCCGGCGGCACCTCGGAGCCGAACGAGTACTTCCGGGTCAGCAGGTAGCTGATGTCGGTGCCGGCCTTCCGGCTGCGCTCGACCACGTCCGGGATCCGGGCCAGCGCGGCGACCGTCGGGGTGGCCAGCGCCCGGGCGAACATGCCGACCTTGCCCGGGAACACGATCGGGACCCGGTCCAGGGCGCCCGCGCTGGTCGAGCACAGGCCGACGCCGATGATCCGGTCGCCGAACAGCTCCGGGTGCTGCTCGGCCAGCGCCATGATCGACATGCCGCCCATCGAGTGGCCGATCAGGATCACCGGGCCGGTCGGCGCGAACTCCTCGAAGATCCCGTACAGGTCGCGGCCGAGCTGGTCGATGCTGACGTTCTCCTTCGGCGAACGCCCGGACCGGCCGTGCGACCGCTGGTCGTAGAACACCATCGTCCCGATGCCGGCCAGGTCGCGGCGCTCGAAGTGCCAGCAGTCCATGTTCAGCCCGTAGCCGTGGGCGAAGATCACCGTCAGGTCTTCCGGTGGCAAGGGCAGCTTCTTGCCGAAGCGGCGCTTCGGTGGCGGCTCCGGCCGGCGGGACCGCTTCAGCTCGTCGACCTCGACGTACAGCTCGACGCCGTCGTCGGCGGTGAACACGTAGGGCGTGCCACGCAGCGAGCCGAACGGCTCGGCCTCGAGCTGAGCACGCTGACCCGACCGGCGGCCGATGACCTGCCGCTCAACTGCGACTCCTGCCGCCGCTCCGGCAGCCAGCACTCCGACCGCGGCTCCGATCAGACCGGCGGTCCGCCCTGCCTTGGACACCACGGTCTACCTCTCGATCGGGGCGGTGGAGCTGTCGACGTACCGGCGTGGAATCCGGGGCCCCAGCCTGGTGACGATCTCGTAGTTGATGGTCCCGGCCGCATCGGCCCAGTCGTCCGCGGTCGGCTCGCCGGCGGTCCCGGGGCCGAACAGCACCACCTCGTCCCCCGCGTCCGCCTGGTCCTCCTCGAGGTTGACCACGCACTGGTCCATGCAGATCCGGCCGACGATCGTACGGCGTTCCCCGCGCGCCTGGACCGGGCCGCCGTTCGAGGCGTGCCGCGGCAGGCCGTCGCCGTACCCGAGTGGGATCAGGCCGAGGGTCGACGGCCGCGGCGCGGTCCAGGTCAGGCCGTAGGAGACGCCTGCGCCGGCCGGGACGCGTTTCACCATCGCGAGCCGGGCCTTCAGCGTCATCGCCGGGATCAGCCCCAGCTCGGTCGACGGCAGCGCGTGCCCGAACGGCGAGAGCCCGTACGTCGCCACACCCGGCCGGACCAGGTTGAAATGGGTCTCGGGCAGGGCCAGCGTCGCGCCGGAGTTGGCCAGGTGCTTGAACTCGGCGTCGATGCCGAACTCCTCGGCCATCTCGACGGCCTCGGTGAACGTGGCCAGCTGCGCCTCGTTGGCCGCGCTCTTCGGCTCGTCCGACGACGCCAGGTGCGACCAGATCCCGACGATCTCGATCCGGCCCGCCTTCTCCGCGGCGAGCGCGGCGCGGATCAGCGCCGGCCACTCCTCCGGTACGGCGCCGCCCCGGCTCATGCCGGTGTCGATCTTCAGGTGGACCCGGGCCGGCCGGTCCTCGACGCCGGCGACCAGCTCGTCGATCACCCACGGTGCGCCCGCGGACAGGTCGATGCCGGCCGCAATCGCATCGGACAGCGGCTCGCCCGGCGTGGTCAGCCAGCAGAAGATCCGGCCGGTGTCGCCGGCGTCACGCAGCGCGAGCGCCTCCTCGAGCACGGCCGCGCCGATCCAGTCGGCGCCTGCTTCGCGGGCGGCCTGGGCGACCTGGACCATGCCGTGGCCGTAGCCGTCGGCCTTGACCACGGTCATCAGCTGGGCGCCCGCGGCACGGGCACGCAGGGTGGTGACGTTGTGACGAATCGCGGCAAGGTCGACGACCGCCTCGGCGCGGACCGGGCGCTCGCCGCCAAGTGACTGGAGGGTAGACATAGCTCCTCCAGTGTCTCAGGCCCCGTCGATCAGTTCCGCCAGGGCGGCCATGTCGTGGAAAACCGCGTCCGCCGAGGACAGCTTCGCCGGGTCCGTCATGCCGGCGTACCCGAAGACCTTCATCCCGGCCGCGTTGGCCGCGGCGACGCCGAGCGGACTGTCCTCGACGACCACGCAGTCACCGGGTTTGACGCCCAGCGAGCTCGCGGCGTGCAGGAACAGGTCCGGTGCGGGCTTGCCGTGGGCAACGTCCTCCGCGCTGAAGATCCTGCCCTCGAAGCGGTCCAGGAAGCCGACCGTCGTGAGCGCCGTACGGATCCTGCGGTGGGTGCCGGACGACGCGAGGCAGTACCGGACACCTTCCGCGTCCAGGTGGTCGAGCACCGCTTCGACGCCGGCGATCGCCTGCAGGTTGGCGAACCCGTCGAACAGCCGCTGGTGGTAGCGATCCTCCAGGTCGGCCGGCAACGGCCCACCCAGCTGCGCCTCGGCCTTCAGCCGCATCGAGGCCATGCTGCCGCCCATGAAGTCGCGGACCGTCTCCTCGAACGTGTACGGCAGGCCCGCCTCGGTCAGCAGCTCGGCAAGGATCGTGTTGGCCAGCCGCTCGGAGTCCACCAGCACGCCGTCGTTGTCGAAGATCACCAGTCCGCTCACGCGGGCCACCTTATGCAATGCGGCCGCCGCAACAGGTGTTGCGGCGGCCGCCAAGGGTTCGCGGGAGAGCGTGAGGGGTCAGTTCTCCTGGATGGAGAAGTCGGTGAAGCTGAAGCGCTGCTTGGTGTTGCCGGTGGACACCACCTCGACGCCGTAGTCGACCTGCCAGGTCGTGGCCTTCGGGGCCCAGCCGCGCTTGACCATGTCGTTGAAGAAGTCGGCGAGCGGCATCGTGCCGGACTTCTGCGTCACCTGGGACACGTACGCCGTGTAGCCGTCCTGGTGCCAGACGTCGTAGGTGAAGCCGCCGAAGGTCACCGTGCCCACCTTGCGGCCGGCCGGGACCTGGCCCTTGTTGTCGGTCCAGATCATCAGCTCGTTGTTCAGGCCGTCGCCGATCCACGCGTCGAACGCGACGTTGTAGATGCAGCTCGCGCAGTTGGCCGGCGTGGTGGCGGCGAACTTGGCCGACTTGATCTTCGACAGCGGGACGTCGTCGTAGTCCTTGTGCACGTTCGGGTACGCCTGGACGCCCTTGTCACCGGGCAGCGGCTGGGTCACGTCGACCCACCAGTTGTCCCAGCTGCAGGCGCCGAGCGTGTAGGTGCCGTTGTCGTTGTTCCACATGTTGTTGTGGACGTAGTACGCGCCGAACGTCCGGCCCTCACCCTGGTTGTTGCTCGACGTGGTGGTCCACACCGGGCTGGTGCAACTCTTCGACGGGCTGCTCGTCGACGTCGGGGTCGACGTCGTGGTGGGAGTCGCCGTGGCCGTCGGGGTCGACGTCGTGGTCGGGGTCGTGGACGGGGTGGAGGTGGTGGTCGGGCTCGCCGTCGGCGTCGTGGTCGGCGTCGACGTCGGGCTCGCGGTCGCGGTCGGCGTCGGGGTGGTCGGCTGCGGCGGCGCCTCGACGAAGTCGTAGTGCGCGGTGTACCGCAGCCGGGTGCCGGCCTGGTACCGGTCGCCGTTGCGGCTCAGCGCCCGGAGACGGTACGTCTTGTCGTTCGTCTGGGTCGGGTCGATCGACAGGATCGACGGCCCGGCCGCGGTCGCGGTGATGGCGACCGGCTTCGTGGGGAAGCCGTGCACCACGGTGCAACCGGAGTTGGAGTCCAGGACGCAGGTCTCGACGCGTCCGAGGCTTGGGAGGGTCGAAGCCGTGCTGTCCGTCGCGGCGCTCGTCGTGGTCGCGGCGACAGGGGAGTCCTTGGCCGCCTGAACGGCGATGGGCGCTGCGACAAGCGCGCCCATGGCAAGGAACACCGCCGGGACGACGATGCGGCTTCGGGCAGTTCGGGTGGGGGGCATGCGAAACATTCCTCGTCTGCTCGATGGGCCCCACTGACTGCCCCAGCACTCCAGCGCGGCCCTCAGCTTTTCGGTTGGTTTCCCCAGTGAGGCCAGGTTCGGCCGACGTCCCCGAAACGCCGTACCGATCCGGGCAGACCGGGCGCCGAGGGGGCGCCGGCCCTGTCCTTCACGTTTCGCTCTCGCGCGTACGGCGCCCGACGTTATCCAACCGTGATGTGAAACGCCAACCCCGGGGTCCCGATTTTACGCAGAGTGCACATGCAACGCTCGCTTGTTCGATCGCGTCCTCAAGGGTGTGAAGATGCGGATGATCGCGGTCGCCGGAGCCGGCCTGCTGCTCGGTCTGACCGGCTGCGGAAACGAGTCCGGCGCGGGTGGCGTCACCGGCGGGTCACTTGAGGGCAGGACGTACCTGTCCACCGCCGTGACCGAGGACGGGAAGCCGAGACAGCTGGTCCCGAACTCGCGGATCCGGCTCAACTTCACGGACGACGGCCGGTTGATCGCCGAGGCCGGATGTAACTCCATGCAGTCGGCGGTCGACACCGGCGACGGCAAGCTGTCGCTCGACAAGGAGCTCGTCACGACCACAATGGGCTGCGACGAGCCCCGGCACCGCCAGGACGGCTGGCTGTCGACGATCCTGACGTCCGACCCGGCCTGGAAGCTCGAGGGCGAGCGGCTGACGCTGACGTCCGGCGGTACGACGATCTCGCTGACCGACCGCGAGACCGCCGAGCCGGACCTCGCCCTCGACGGCACCAAGTGGTCGCTGGAGACCGTGGTCAGCAACGACACCGCCTCCCACCAGGTCGGCTCCGAGAAGGCGTGGATCACCATCAACGGCGAACGCGTCACCGGCTCCACCGGCTGCAACGAACTCCAGGGCAAGGTCGCCCAGGCGACCGGCAAGCTGACGTTCGGCGAGATCGCCACCACCCGCCGCGCCTGCCCCGGCGACGCGGGCAAGCTCGAGCAGTCCCTGCTGACCGGCCTCGAGGGCGACGTCACCTACGAGATCGACGCCAATCGCCTCAAACTCCGCACCGGCCCCAACGGCCTCGACTTCACCGGCGCTCGCTGAGCCGGGTTTGCGGAAGAAAGTGGCCACCTGGCGACTACTTCCTTCCGCAAAGCTCAGCGGAGACGGAGGTCGAAGGCCTGGACCGTGTTCTGCGGGGTCTCGTAGGAGATCAGCAGGCGGCCGTCCTTGGCCAGCTTGGCGTGTTCGGCCGGGGTGAGCGGGATGGACCAGCGGCTCGTGCCGCGGGTGATGTCCTTGCTCGTCTGCTTCACCACGTGCCCGCTCATGTCAGGCGACCACGGCGGCGTGCCGCCGTCGGTGACTGCGCAGGGCGTCAGACCGTAGTCGGGTGGCGGGTCCGCGGCCGGCGAGCAGCTGGTCGTCCAGACTGGGATGGCGTCGATCGCGCCGGTGGTCAGGAACGCCCGGGCCGTGCCGGAGCCCGTGGACCGTGTGTAGACGTCCACGCCGGCTTTGCCGAGGTCGGCGTACAGGATCTCGAGGTCGGTCGCCGGGACCCGGCCGGAGATCGGCACGCCGTTGCGCGCGGACTGGGCGATCGTCTGCGGGGAGAGCGCGCCGTTGAGGTTCGGGTTCGAGACGTTCGGCGGGGCCGGGGTGGTCGGCCGGTCGGCGGGCGGGGTGTAGCCGGGCAGGGTTGCGAGACCCCAGCGGTACGGGTCGGACTGCACGGACCCGAGTGCGGACCAGCCGAGTCGCGTGCTCATGTCGATGTGCCGCAGCGTCGTCGTACCGGCCGCTGACGTGTCGTCGTTGTCGTACGGCGTGATGTTTAGCCCCAACCTGGACGGGTCGACCGCGGCGGGCAGCGTGGCCAGCGGGATCTTCACCTCGAGGTCGTAGCCGCCGCCGGCGTACGCGTGCGGGACCGTGGTCTCGTTGCTGCCCACCCACTGCGCCGTCGAGGCGACCTGGACGCCGGGCGCGTTCCCGGTGTCGAGGTCACCGCTGGAGTAGCCCTGGTGGTTGTCCGCGTCCCGCGACCAGCACGGCCCGCCGCTCTGGCTGAACGGGAAGATGCCGAGCTTGAACGTGTTGGCGGTGTCCATCAGCGCCTCGGACGCGGTTCCGCGCGGGTCGAGCAGGATCTCGACCGAGTCGGCCTGCCAGTGACCGACGCATTCGGCCGGCGTTACGGCGTACGACTGGTAGTCGTCGCGGACGTGGATGAAGACGTACAGCGCGTCGTCCGACCAGCTCAACTTGGCCGTATTGCCTTCGCCTGTTGACGAAACGCCGCAGTCGTCCACGCCGGTGCAGTTGGTCGCGCCCTGCCAGATCCGGCCGAGATCGAGGGTCGGACCTGGGTACTCGCCCGGCTCGGCCTTCCCGTCGACGACCGGCTGCGCCTGCGGAATGGTTGTCGTCGGCACCAGAGTCAGCGTCAGCGTCTCGCTGCCGGTCGCGGTCCGGATCGGGATCGAGACGTTCTGAGTCGCGGGCAGTGCCGAGTCGGTGTTGGTGAGCTTGAACGTGACGGTGGTGTCGGCGCCGGGTTGGACGGTGTACGGCTTGGACGGCGCGTCCACTGTGAAGTTCGCGGGCAGGTCCAGCGACACGGCACCGCTCTGCGGCTGGGCCGACCAGTTGTGGACGACGACCGGTACGTCGATCGTGCTGCCGATCGCCATCGACTGGATCGCCGACGAGCGGCCGAGGCGGTTGGCCTGTGGGGCGGTCGTCGCCAGCCACTCGTCGTACTCCTGCCAGTTGCCCCAACGGTGGAACCGGCCCTCGGCGGCGGCCACGATGCGTACGACATTGTCGGTGTAGCCGGTCGCCTTCGCGGTGGTGTAGGTCGCGGCGATCTTCGCGTTCTGGTCGACCGGGGCGTTCGCTGCCGGGGTGACTGTGAACGTGACGTCGGCTTGTGCGCGCGCCGGGACCGGCTTGGGGCCGTCCGTGGTCCAGCCCGGCGGGACGGTCAGGTTGATGTTGCCTGGGGCAAGCTTTTCCTTCGGCGCCTCGAGGTGCACAGTGGCCTGGAACGGTTCGCCGGCGACGTTGTAGAAGCGGCTGAAGGTCAGGTACTGCAGCGTGCCGAGCGGCAGCCCGCCGGGGTCGGGCTTGGTCGCGCCGAAGAGGATCGCTTCGTCCAAGCCGGCCGACGGACTGTTGTTCGGCTGGAACGGCACGAACGACTGGGTCATCGCGAACCGCGGGCAGGCCGGGGCCGAGGTACCCTTGAACATCACCCGGCTCTGCGTCGGGTACGCCGCGCGCCCCTCGTCCGCGACCTGCTGCCAGATCTTGGCCGAGCCGGCCGGCTGACCTTGCAGGTTCCCGGCCGGCCACTTGTACGGCGACTCGTAGCCCGTCCACACGCCTGCGACGGTGTCGAGCCCGTTCGGGGTGAAGCCGGTGGTGCAGTTGGCGGCGGACGTCGTACCGCCGGTTCCCGCCGTACTGCCGCCGGAGAAGACCTTCTTGACCTGCCAGGTGCTGAGAGCGTTCGGCCCCTCGAGCTGCTCGGGGAACCTGGTCGGGTCGGCGGCCGCGAGCACGCCCTCCCAGATCAGCCGCCCCGCCTGCTGGTGGTTCCCATGCCCCGCCGCGAGCGTCGGCGTGAACCCGATGTAGATCTCCGGCTGCGTCTCCCGGATCACCCGGGTGACCCGGCGCAGCGTCTCCTCCTCGTCCCAGAAGTACTGCGTCAGCGGCGCACTCTGGTTGTAGAAGAAGTCGATCCGGTCCAGGTTGAAGATGTCCACAGTCCCGGACCGGTAGTGCGCCACCCGGTCCTCGTTCTCCCGCCGCAGCCCGAGATCCGGCCCGAGCTCGGTCCCGACCGCGTTCCCCCCACCCTCGCCCCGCGTCACCATGATCACGCCACACTTCACGCCGTACCGCTGGTGCCACACCCCACAAGGCCCGATGATGCTCGTGTCGTCATCCGGATGGGCCCACTCCCCCATCACATGAATCTTCGTCGCGGCATCAGCCACGTACCCCGTGCTCACCGCCTCAGCAGGCACCGGCAACGCGGCCACAAGAGCAAGAACCAGCAGTACGGCGAAACGCTTCATGTGCAATCTCCCAGGGCGGCGGAGACACCAACCCTCCAGTCCTATCCGCCCCAAGCCGCCCCCGCAACCGCACCCGAAGTGTCCCCCACGCACCCGCAACGCCCGCTCCTACGTCGCGTGCTCGCCGACTGCTCCGTCCCACCCTCATCTGCGCGGCTACCGCCGCACGTTCGACTACGAGGTGGTCCCGCGGACTGCGATCAGTCAACGCTGCCGCCGGACTGCTGTCGTCGCCTCGCACCCGAACCCGCGTCACCGCCAACCCCATGCATTGGATTCCCACGCGATCCCGTGGACCGGTGTCAGTCGCCGCTCCCGCCCGACGGTTTTCGAAGCGTGACGTCCGCGGTCAGAAGCTCTCGATGCCTTTGCCGAGCATGACCACGCCGATCACCAGGAGCAGGACTGCCATCACCGTGGAGCTCTCCCGGACGAGCCAGGTGTGGAGAGACTCGAGGGGACCGGCCACCCGGTTGGCGGCAGTGAGGTAGGCAACGACCGGGATCGCGACCGTAGCTGCGGCGATGACGGTGAAGATCGCGATAGCGAGGATGGTCTCGGCGGTGCTGAGATACCCAGCGCCGATGGCGACTCCGGCGCCTGCCGCGAGGATGAGGTTCTTCGGGTTGAGGGCCGAGAGCAGAAACCCGAACCCAAGGCCCTTCACCGGCGTGAACGTGTCGACGGCCGACATCCACTTCGGCAACTCCGGTTCATCGCCGGCGTCTGGCCGAGCCCGCCACTGCTTCACGGCCAGCGCGATGAGCAGCACGCCCAGGGCGAGCTTGATAACGCCCTGGACCGGCCTCGACGCATCGGGATCGCCCTCAGGCAGCAGCGACGACAGCAGCGTGAACACGGTGACGGCGACCAGGATGCCCGCCACCCAGCCGACGAGAAACGCGACACCGGTCACCTTCGCCCGCGGCGACAACAACATCAGAATCGCCGCAATCACCGGAATCGGACTGATCGCCACCCCCAACCCCAACGGCAAGATCTCCCCAACCACCTCACCCATCGCTGAGCCCTTTCAGTCGAACGTCGAGAAGAAGGCCACGGGCTGACTTGTGGGGTCCACATCACCGCCACGGGTGAAGCCAGGCTAGCGGTGCGTCGAGAAACGTTCGGGGTGTAACCCGATCCGCGGCACCCCTCCCCCGCGGTCACATGACTGGTTATCCCTTCAAGTTGTCCCTTCTCTCCCCGCATTGCGCGTGAGAAGGGGCAACTTCAGGGGTTCTCCCCTGAAGTGCCCGCGCCGTGTGGCGAGTGCTGGACGGCTGGTGCTGGATGGCAGGCGCGGCGCCTGTGCTGTGGTGGGTGGACAGGGCGGGCGGGTGGTGCAGTTCGACAGGAGGTGTCCGGTCCTCCAGCCCGCTCGGTGGCCGGTTCAGGCGAGGACCGGCCGGCAGTGGGCGTATACGTCCTGTCGAGCGGTACCGAACCCCAGCACGTTCCGCGGGAGAGCGGTGACGACCCGAACGTTCCTTGACGCGGCACGAGCTGTGACGCCTCGATCCCGGCTGTTCGTGTGCGAGACAACGACCACAGTCCAGCGACAGCGTCGACTGACGGACGGCTCGCCCCGACCACCTTGCCGTCGATCGCGCGGCGGTAGCCGCGCAAATCGAGGTGGGAGGCAGCAGCCGGCGAGCGCGCGACGCAGGAGCGCGTAGCGGCTGCGTGGGGGACTAACCGTGCAGGAGTTGGCGGGTGGCTGCGGGGAGGGTGGCGGCTACTGCTAGGGCTGTGATGGGGGCTGAGGAGGAGGCAAGGTTGGCGGCGGCCGCGTGGAGGTGGGCGCCTAGGCTGGCGGCGTCGAGGGTGGTGAGGCCGGCGGCGAGGAGGGCTCCGCAGAGGCCGGCCAGGACGTCGCCGGCGCCGGCGGTGGCCAGCCAGGGGGTGGCGTTGGTGTTGACGCGGACGTGGCCGTCGGGGGCGGCGATGACGGTGGTGGAGCCCTTGAGGAGGATGGTCGCGTCGTAGCGTTCGGCGGCCAGGCGGGCGTGTTTGAGGCGTTCGGCTTCGACGGTGGCGCGGTCGACGCCCAGCAGGCGGGCGAGCTCGCCAGCATGCGGAGTCCCGAGTACGCCGGTGTGGTCGCCCGAGTCCTCGAGTGCCCGGAGTCCGTCGGCGTCGAGGACGATCGGCTCGTCGGCGTCGAGGAGGTCGCGGACGCGGCTGACGTCCAGCTCGTCGCCCAGTCCGGAGCCGACTGCCCACGCCTGCACGCGTCCCTCACCGGCCACGATCTCCGGATGAGCTGCCCGGACTTCCGCCGCGACTGCGTCCGGGCCGACGTACCGGACCATGCCGAGCGGGCCGCCGAGAGCACCGGCGGTGGCGATGACGGCCGCTCCCGGGTACTGCGCTGAGCCCGCCATCAACCCGAGTACGCCGCGGGAGTACTTGTCGGACTCGCCGTGCGGGACGGGGTACAACGCTCGTACGTCGGCGGCCTGGAGCGACTCGACGGGAGCGGGCGGGAGGTCGAGGCCGATGTCGACGAGGTGGACCGGGCCGCAGGCGGTGGCGGCGGGGTCGATGAAGTGGCAGATCTTGTGGGTGCCGAAGGTGACGGTGAGGGCTGCACGGACGTGGGGTTCCGGGGTCTCGCCGGTGTCGACGTCGACGCCGGACGGGGTGTCGACGGCGAGGATCGGGATGCCCTTCTGAGCGGCCAGTTCGACGGCGGCGAGCGCGTTCGGGCGGAGGCCGGGGTGTCCGCCGATCCCGACGATGCCGTCCACCACCACGTCGGCGTCTCCGATGTCGTCGGTCGAGCCGACCCGTCCACCGACGGCCAGCAGCGCCTCCAGCCCGGCGGCGTGCGCTTTGTCCGACAGCAGTACGGCGACCACGCGCGCACCGCGTCGAGCCAGCCGGACCCCGGCGTACAGGGCATCACCACCGTTGTCGCCGGACCCGATCAGCAGTACGACGCGAGCGCCGTACGTGTGACCGAGGAAGTTGCTGATGGCAACCGCGAGACCGGTCGCGGCGCGTTGCATCAGGGTGCCCTCGGGGAGGCGCGCCATCAGGTCGGCCTCGGCTGCCCGGACCTGCTCGACGGTGTGCGCGCGGCGCATCAGCCCTCCAGGATGACGACGGCGGAAGCGATGCCGGCGTCGTGGCTCAGGGACAGGTGCAGGCTCTGGACGCCGAGCCGGCCGGCCTGGTCGGCGACGGTGCCCTTGATCTCCAGCCAGGGGCGTCCGGTCTCGTCGGTCTGTACCTCGGCGTCGTGCCAGTGCATGCCCGCCGGCGCGCCGAGCGCTTTGGCCAGCGCTTCCTTGGCGGCGAACCGGGCGGCGAGCGACGCCGGTGGTCTGGCTGCCTCGGAAGCGGTGAAGACGCGATCCCGAAGACCCGGTGTGCGCTCGAGGGTCTTCATGAACCGCTCAACGTCGACCACATCGATACCCACGCCGACGATCATGTCCATCACCCTAGCCGCCGGCTTGGAACGACGAGTTAGGCGCCGGGCGGCGCCGCGGTGCTCTGGCGGACGCGCATGTCCACGGCGAGATCCATACGGAGGGCAGCCGGGGTGACGCCGCGGGCGAGGTCGAGGACCATCCGGGTGGCCAGCTCGGCCATCTGGCGCAGCGGCTGGTGGACGGTGGTCAGCGTCGGCGAGACCCATTGCGCGACCGGGAGGTCGTCGTACCCGACGACTGACAGGTCGCGCGGGATCTCCAGCCCGAGCTCCCGCGCCGCCTGGTACACCCCGAGCGCCTGCAGGTCGCTGCCCGCGAAGACCGCGGTCGGCCGCTCCGGCAGCTTCAGCAGCGCCAGCGCCTCGCGGTGCCCGCTGTCCACCTCGAACTCCGCCGCCCGGATCAGCGCCGGGTCGACGTCCACCCCGGTCGACCGGAGCGCGTCGGTGTACCCGTCGACCCGCATCCGCGAGCACAGTGTCTCCACCGGGCCGCCGATCATCCCGATCCGGGTGTGCCCGAGCTTGCGCAGGTGCAGGGTCGCCATCCGGCCGCCGTTCCAGTTGGCCGAGCCGATGGACGGTACGTCGTCGCCCTCGTCGCCGACCGGGTCGACGACCACGAACGGGATCCGCCGCGCCTCGAGCTGCGCCCGCTGGTCGGCGTCCAGGTCGGAGAAGACCATGATCACGCCGAGCGGGCGGCGGAGCAGGACGGACTCGATCCACTCCTGCCGCGGCCGCCGGGCGCCGCCGCACTCCGACAACACGAGTTCGACGCCCTCGGCGCGGACCACTTCCTCGACGCCGCGGATCAGCTCGACCGCCCACGCGCCGCCGATCTCGTGGAACACCAGGTCGATCATCGGGCTGCTCGCCGTACTGGTGGTCCGGCGGCGGTAGCCGTGCTCCTGGATGATGCTCTCGACCTTCGCCCGGGTCTCCTCGGCGACGTCGGAGCGGCCGTTCAGCACCTTGGACACGGTGGGCACCGAGACCCCCGCCTGCTCCGCAATTTTCGAGATGGTCATCCGCTGACCCACGACGTTCCTCCACCCGGTTCGAGGCTGTGCAAGCAGCAGAATACAAGCTAACCTCGTCGGAGGTATCGAGAATTTGCCCGAAACTTTCGAGGAGTTGGATGTCCGCCTGGCGCGACACGACCGCACGTCCGGACGACCGGGTCGAGGCTTTGCTGGCCGAGCTGACCCTGCGGGAGAAGGTCTCCCAGCTGGCCGGCCTGTGGGTCGGCGCCCGGGACAGTGGCGAGGACGTCGCGCCGTACCAGCACGACATGAGCGCCGACCCGCCGGTCTGGGACGAGGTGATCCGGGACGGGCTCGGCCAGCTCACCCGCCCGTTCGGCACCCGGCCGGTCGACCCGACCACCGGCGCCCGGTCGCTGGCCGCGGCGCAGCGGCAGATCATGGCCGCCAACCGGTTCGGCATCCCGGCGATCGCCCACGACGAGTGTCTGACGGGCTTCGCGGCGTACGGCGCCACCATCTACCCGACCCCGCTCGCGTGGGGAGCCACGTTCGACCCGGAAATCGTCGAGACCATGGCCCGCCACATCGGCACGGACATGAAGTCGGCCGGGACGCACCTCGGCCTCGCACCCGTCCTCGACGTCACCCGCGACTACCGCTGGGGCCGCACCGAGGAAACGATCGGCGAGGACCCCTACCTGGTCGGCACGATCGGTACGGCGTACGTCCGCGGCCTGCAGGACGGTGGCGTTCACGCCACGCTGAAGCACTTCGCCGGCTATTCCGCCTCCCGGGCCGGTCGCAACCTCGCGCCCGTGTCGATGGGCCGGCACGAGCTGGCCGACGTGATCCTGCCGCCGTTCGAGCTGGCCATGGTCGAGGGTGGCGTCCGTACGGTGATGAACTCGTACGCCGAGATCGACGGCGTGCCGGTTGCCGCCGACCCGGAACTGCTGACCACGCTGCTACGCGACACCTGGGGCTTCGACGGGACGGTCGTCGCGGACTACTTCGCGATCGCGTTCCTGCGCACGCTGCACCAGGTCGCGGGCACCGACGGCGAAGCGGCCGCGCTCGCGCTGAAGGCCGGCATCGACGTGGAACTGCCGACCGTGCACACCTACGCCGACGCGCTGATTGCAGAGGTCGAGGAGGGCCGGCTCGACGTCAAGTACGTCGACCAGGCCGTGCGCAGGGTACTGCGGCAGAAGTGCGATCTCGGTCTGCTCGACCCCGACCTGGACCTCGAGCCGACCGGACCGGTCGAGCTGGACACCGCGGCCAACCGGGAGATCGCAGCGCGGTTGGCCGACGAGTCGATCGTGCTGCTCGCGAACGACGGCGTACTGCCGGTTGCCCCAGGCAAGAAGATCGCGCTGGTCGGGCCCCGTGGGATGGACGCGCACGCGATGCTCGGCTGCTACACCTTCCCGATCCACATCGCGCCCCGCTACCCAGGCACCGACGACGGCGTCCAGATTCGCACCCTCGCTGAGGCGCTCGTTGCGCAAGGCATCGATCTGAAGACGGCCGAGGGATGCGGGGTCGACGACGACTCCGACGACGGCTTCGAAGAGGCGATCACCGCTGCTTCCGAGGCGGACGTCGCGATCGTCGCGCTCGGCGACCGGGCCGGCTTGTTCGGCCGCGGTACCTCGGGCGAGGGCTGTGACGTCGAGACCCTGGCCCTCCCCGGACGCCAGGCCGACCTGCTCGACGCGGTCCTTGACACCGGTACGCCGGTCGTCGTCGTACTGCTGTCCGGACGCCCGTACGCCCTCGGCCGATTCGCACACCGTACGGCGGCCATCGTGCAAGCGTTCTTCCCCGGCCAGGAAGGCGGTCCGGCGCTGGCCCGGGTTCTGACCGGAGCCGTCAACCCGTCCGGCCGGCTCCCGGTCAGCCTGCCGCGGAGCGAGGGCGCGCAGCCCGGGACCTACCTCCATCAACCGCTCGGCGGCCGCAGCAAGGTCTCGTCGGTCGACCCGACACCACTCTTCCCGTTCGGCCACGGAACGTCGTACACGACCTTCGAGTGGACCGACTCGACCGCCGATCGCGAGACCACCCCAACCGACGGGACCGTGACGCTCAAGGTCACCGTCCAGAACACCGGCGCCACCGACGGCACCGAGATCGTCCAGCTCTACCTCGGCGACCCCGTCGCCAAGGTGACCCGCCCGGTCACCCGGCTGATCGGCTACCACCGCATCGACCTCGCCGCCGGCGAGTCCCGGACCGTCGAGTTCACCGTGCACGCCGACCTCACGTCGTTCGCCGACCGCACCGGCACACGCATCGTCGAGCCCGGCGAGATCAACCTCCGCCTGGCAAAATCCAGCACCGACATCCAGTCCACCCACACCGTCACCCTGACCGGCCCCGAGCGCACCGTAGACCACACCCGAACCCTCCGCTGCGCTTCGCGCGAAATCAGCTAGCGCCAAGCACGGACCAGGTCGTCCGGACCCCAGTGTGCGGCGAGAGGTATGCCTTCATCCACACCACATCGCGACACGGCAACCAGCGGCGTATCCGCCCCGGCGCCCGGCACCGTCGCCATGTCCCGCGCCAGTGCCTGATACTCGCGTCCGCCGAACGGTTTGGAATCCAGCCACTTGATCGAGCCCACGAAATGCACCGCGCGCGCGACCGGTTCGCGATCGGCCCCGACCAGGTCGATCTCGGGATTGTTCTGCCGGTTCCACCACCCGCCCACCGCCTCGGTGGCAGCCCAGCCATCGTCAGGCAGCAGCCGGACCAGGGACTCGCGGACGAGCGGCTCGACCGCCCGGCCGCGCCAACTCGTCCAGGCGCGTTCGATTCGCTCCAGTGCCAGGTCACCACGGCCGCGCTCGATGAGCGGGATTCCCCGTTGCAGGAAGGCCAGCCAGAACCTCAGGTAGGGATCCGCGATGCGGTACCGCTTGTTCTTGCTGTCGGCCTTGGTCGACAGCGGCAGATCGGCGACCAGGACCTGCTTCGTCTGCAGAGTCGACAGGAGTGGGGAGAGCGTTCCCGGCAGCATCCCGCGACCGCCGCCGGCCTGGGCCGCGACCGCTGAGAACGTCCGCTCGCCGGTACCTACTGCCTCCAGGACCGCACGCGACTGTGACGTCTCCGGAAACTCCCCCAGCAACGACAGTTCACCCGCCACCAGCAGCGGCGCGAGCGGATTGCTCGCGGCTTCCCGCAAGAAGGCCTTCCGGCTCATTCCCTTCTGCCAGGACTGGACGATCTCCGGAAAGCCTCCGGTCATCAGGAGTGCGTCGACCGCGTCGGCGGCATCCAGACCCGTCATCGCCTGCACATCCGCCAGGTGCAGCGGTCGCACAGTCATCTTCGCCGCCCGCCCGAAGAACGGCCGGCCGTAGGCCTGCAGCGCCTCCATCACCGACAGATCGCTGCCGACCAGGACCAGCAGGACGGGCTTGGCCGAAAGGTAGCGGTCCCAGACCGTCTGCAACGCCCCTTCGAACTCCGCGTCCTGCTCCACCAGCCAAGGGACCTCATCGATCACCGCGATGCTCGGGGTGTCATCCGGCAGTGCGATCGCCAGCGAACGCAGCGCCTGATTCCAGTCGCCGGACTGGAGACCGGCGACGAGATCGGCCCCGGGCAGCCCGGACAAAGCCGCGATGAACTCCGTCCGTTCGGCGGCCGGCCGACGGCCGCGGGTTGCCTGGAACATCACGTAGGGCAGACCGGACCGGTCGCAGAACTCCTGGGCCAGCCGAGACTTTCCCACCCGGCGACGCCCAGTCATGATCACGGCGCGCCCACGGCTGTCAGTGCCGCCGGCAGTTACCGTGCCGAGCTGCCGGTCGAGCAGCTTCAGATCAGCCGCCCGCCCCTTGAACCTCATCAGCCACACCTCCGAGAACAAACTATGAATCAATCATAGTTTTATTCAATCATAGTTTGATGCGGCATGATACGTCGCGACTATCGGTAGATCGTGCGGCCGGCTGCGTCTGGGGTGCCGCTGAGGCGGTGGAAGTGGGTGTTGACCTGGTCGCGCCACTCGCGGGCGTTGCGGAGCTGCAGGTCGAAGCGGGCTGTGATGTTCTCGCGGGTGGCGGGGTCGAAGCGGTCGGCGATGGCCTTCCAGCGGGCGATCATCGCTTCGACTTCGTCGTACCCCTGGAAGTGGGTGTCGTAGATGTGCTGCAGGACGGTGCGGCCGTTCTGCAGGACGTGGTCGTAGGGCACGTGGTGGAAGAACAGCAGCAGCTCGTCCGGGCAGGTGTGGACGTTCTCGTAGCCGCCGGCGAGGGGCTCCGGGTACTGCGCCGTGAAGCCTGATCCGGTCGCGACGGTCCGGTCGACGCCGATGCCGTACCGGTCGGCGAAGTGGTACGTCCCCCACTCGGAGTACTCGTACCCGTTGACGTTCGGCCCGTAGTGCGTGCCCGGCGTGACCATGAAGCCGACCCCCATCGGCGCGGTGTAGCGCTCGTACGTCCGCCACGAGTCCGCCATGATCTCGACCAGCTCGGCCCGGGTCCGGTCGTCCATCGCGAACGTCGCCGCGGCCCATTCGTGCAGCAGGCTGACCGGATCCGCGGCCGGGTCCCAGGCCAGCCGCCCGTACGCATAGAGGTTGCTCTGGGCAAGCTTGTGGCCGGTCCAGTTCGGATCGTCACCGACGTTGGCGACGCCCACGACCGCGGCGGCGCGCTCGGCCGTCGTCGGCGCGCCGGAGCCGGTGGTGTCGAACTGCAGGATCTCCCGCCACCACGGCCCCAGGTAGCAGAGGTCCTTCTGCTGACCGGTGTACTCCTGCGTCACCTGCAACTCGACCGCTGACGGGGTCTCCTGCAACTCCCCCAGCAACGGCGACACGGGTTCGCGCGGCTGGAAGTCCAGCGGCCCATGCTTGATCTGCAGTACGACGTTGTCGTCGAACAACCCGTCCAGCGGGACGAAGTGGTCGTACGCCGCCCGAGCCCGATCCGTACTCCGGTCCCGCCAGTCCTGATGGCAGTCGTAGACGAAGCAGCGCCAGTACACAGTCCCCTTGTACGGCGCCAGCGCCCGAGCCAGCAGGTTCGCGCCATCCGCATGATGCCGCCCGTAGCTGTACGGACCGGGCCGGTTCTCGGAGTCCGCCTTGACCACGAATCCGCCGAGGTCCGGCACCGCGTCGTACACCCGGCTGACGGCCGCCGACCACCAGCGGATCACGCGTTCGTCCAGCGGATCTGCCGTCTCCAGCTCACCGAGAACGAGCGGCGCCGCGAAGTTCACCGACAGGTGGGTCGCGATCCCGTACTCGCGGAACACCGCGGCGAGCCGGGAAAGATCAGGCAGGTGGTCGCTCATCAACCGGGTCTCGGCGGCATGCACGTTGCCGTTGTTGACCACCACCGCGTTGATCCCGACCGACGCCAGCAAGCGCGCGTACGCGCGGACTCTGGTCAGGTCCTGCACCACCCGGCCGTCGCGGAAGAATATCGATCCACCGGAGTACCCGCGCTCGACGGAACCGTCGAGGTTGTCCCAGTGCGCCACCATCCGGACCGGGACCGCCGGCCGCTCGACCACGGTGAAGTCGCCGGTCATCCACTCGAAGTACCGCAGCAGGTAGAAGTACCCGTAGAGCAGGCCGCGGCCGCCCTCGGCGGCGACGACCAGTTGGTTGCCTCGTCGCGTCACCACGAAGCCTTCGGGCCCGAGCCCGTCGGCCGGCAACGCCTGCTCGACCCACGGAGCGAGCGGCGTCTCCTCGAGCCGTCCAAGGGTGCACAGGGCAACCTCTACGTCATGTGGGACTCGGCGGGTCTGCCGGAGCTCGCCCCGGATCGTCTGCGCCAGCGCCCCGGAGGCGTGGATGGTGACCTCCGGCAACCGCTGGCCACCAAGCCAGCACGGGTCAAACGTCATCCGAGCGCAACACCACCACACCGGTTGCCGGGAGCACCAGCTTGTCGCCGGCCTCGATCTGCGATCCGGTGAGTAGGTCGGTTCCTGACTTGTCGGCCGCCACTCGCACCTCCCGGTCCCCGTGGTTCAGCAGGAAGAGATACCGCTGACCGTCCTTGTAGCGCCGCGTCGCTTCGACGCCGTCGATCCTCGCATACGACCCGGTCACCCCGGCCTCCTCGATCACCGACCCCAGTACGGCGTCGAGGCCGGCTGCGTCCAGCATGGTCCCGATGTACCACGAGTGCCCCGCGCCGAAGCGGTGTCGCGTGACGGCCGCCGTACCCGCGTAGAAGTCGGCGGAGTAGGTGCCGATCACCTCGGCGTGCTCGGGAATGACCAGGTCGAAGACGAGTGACGCCTCCGACGTCAACCCGTCCAACTGCACGGGGTTCACCACGGTCGGAGGCTGCGCGTCGGTCTCGTCCACGCGGATGCCGAGCACTCGCGCGAGCGGTCCCGGGACATCGGTCAGGAACGCGTTGTCGTCGACGTCGACCCGCCCGGACAGCACACCGGTCACGAACTTTCCACCGCCCGCGACGAAGCCCTTCAACTGCCGGCCCAACTCGTCCGGCACCATGTGCAGCAGCGGGGCCAGGACCACGTCGTACGCCGAAATGTTGCCGTCGACCGGGATCACGTCGACATCCACGTCGAGGCGTTGCAGGGCCGTGTACCAGGCGATCGCGGTCTGGACGTAGGACACGTGCCGGGACGGACCGTCGGAGATCTCGACCGCCCACCAGCTGTTCCAGTCGATCATCAGCGCGACCTTGCTGCGCGTCTCGGCGCCGACGAGGCCCTCGAGCAACGGGAGCTCGGCGCCCAACTCAGCGATCTCTTTGAACACGCGAGTGTCGGAGCGGGAGGCGTGGTTGATGACAGCGCCGTGGTACTTCTCCGACGCACCACGGGACGCCCGCAGCTGGAAGAACAGCACGGTGTCGGAGCCGTGCGCCAACGCCTGGTAGCTCCACAGCCGCATGACACCCGGACGCTTGACCGGGTTCACGTCCCGGCAAGCGGTCGTCGACGGCGTCTGTTCCATCAGCCAGAACGGCTTGCCCTTCAGCCCGCGCATCAGGTCGTGCGTCAGCGCCATCCGCGGCGCCGACCGGTCGTCCGGCGGGTAGTTGTCCCAGGAGATGACGTCCAGGTGCTCGGCCCAGCGGAAGTAGTCGAGCGGCCGGTAGAAGCCCATGAGGTTGGTGGTGACCGGCGCATCACTGTGTTGGCGTATGGCGGCCTTCTCCGCTTTGAAGTTCTCCAGCAGGGCGTCCGACATGAAGCGCAGGTAGTCGAGGGTGATCCCCTGGAACGCGGTGTGGTTCGGTCCACGCCAGTGCTCGCTCAACGCCGAGGGCGCGACGATCTCGTCCCAGTCGTAGAACGTGTGGCTCCAAAACGTCGTGCACCAGGCGTGGTTCAACGCCTCCAGCGTGCCGTAGCGGTTCTGCAGCCAGACCCGGAAGGCGGCTGTGCAGTTGTCGCAGTAGCAGGAACCGCCGTACTCGTTGCCGACGTGCCAGGCGACCAGGTTAGGCAGACCGGCGTACCGCTCGGCGATGCGGCCGGCGAGCTCGACCGAGAACCGCTGGAAGACCGGCGACGACGGGCAGTGGTTGTGGCGAGCGCCGTACACATGCTTGCGGCCCTCGAAGTCGACCCGCGTGACCTCTGGGTGCTTGCGCGCCAGCCAGGCCGGTAGTGCGCCGGTGGCGGTGGCCATGATGACGTTGCGGCCGTCCAGCGACTCGGTGATCCGGTCGAGGACGCCGAAGTCGTACACGTCCTCGGACGGCTGCAGCAGGCCCCACGAGAACACCCCGATCGTCGCGGTGTTGATCCCGGCCAGGTCGAACAGCCGGGAGTCCTCGGCCCAGACGTCAGCCGGCCACTGCTCGGGGTTGTAGTCGCCGCCGTACCAGATCGTCACACGAACCTCTTCTCCACGTCGGCGACCAGCGGTCGCGTCACTCGGGCCAGCAGGTAAAGCGCCGGAGACAACAGCAACACCGCAACCCAATCAGAGGTGAGCGCGACCAGGCCCGTGAACGCCGCGCCCAGGAGCAGGACGTTCAGCGTGCACCGCCAGCGCGCACCGAGGTAGTACGCCGCCAGTCGCGCGGTGTCACGCCCGCGGAACGAGAACCGGGACGTGATCACCACCGCGTTGGCCAGCCACACGGCCACCAGAGCCGCCACGACCGCCGGCGTGGTCGCGATCAGCACGACCGCCGGCACCCACACCTTGAGCACCTCGCGCCAACTCGACCGGTATCCCCGGACGAAGTCGCGCCCCGGCGATCCGTCCTTCCGGCGTACGGCGTACAGGCCGGCAACCATTGCCGGACCGGCCGGGATCAGCGCAACGGCGAACAGCGGCGCATTGCGCGGATCCGGCGCCAGCAGCAGGACCGTGGCGAACGTCGGCAGCAGCGAGATCACCAGGCAGCCCTCGACCACCATCAGGTGGTGGACGAAGGAGCAGCCCCGGTACAGCCTGCCGTCGACGAATCCCGTGGACAGCGTCGACATCACTTGCCGCCGTGTTCCGTCTCGTACTTCGTGTGCGCGTCGTTGACCATCTTCAGGTACTTCTCCGCACCCTTGCCGTTGAGCTCCTGGACGAACGCGTCCCACTGGTCCATCGGCCGCTGCCCGAGCACGAACTTCAGCGTCTGCTGGTTGACGTAGTCGGTCAGCGGCGTGTTCAGCAGCGTCGCCTGCTCCCGATCGGCGTCACTCAACGGGAACGGCGGCTCGACGGCCACCGGCTTGTGCGTCGCGGCCATCTCCTCCTGCCACTTCAGCTCCGCCGGGACCATCATCGACTGCAGCAGCTCGGTCGTTCCGCCGTACGCGAAGACGCCGCCGGAGAAGCCGAAGTCCTTGCGCAGGTCCTTCTTCCCGGCGCCCGGGTTCAGGCCGTTGTAGTCGATGGCCGGCAGCAGCGCCGGCTTGCCGTCCTGCTGCTGGTACGTCGTGCCCTCGACACCCCACTTGGCGAACATCTGGCCGGCGTCGGAGTACCAGAGCCAGTCGACGAACTGCATCATCGCGACGAAGTTCGGCTGCTCCTTCGCCTTCGCGCTGATCATGATCCCGTTCTCCAGCCGGGACCCGCCCATCACCTGACCGGCCGGACCGCCCGGGACGAGGATCCGGGCGACCTCGTACTTGCCCTTGCCCAGTGTGCTGTCCATCGTCTTGCGGTACGTCGTGATCTCCTGCGAGTTCCCGCTGATCACGAACGACTGGCCGGTGACGAACTTCTGGATCGCCTGGTCGTCCTGCTGGGTGAACGTCTCCGGATCCAGCAGCTTGCCGGTCACCAGCTTGTTGAGGTAAGCAACCATGTCCTTGTACTGCGGCATCCCGGCCGCGGCCTTGAACTGGCCTTCGGACTGGTTCCAGACCGCGCCGTCGCCGTACCCCCAGCCGGCCGCCGTGCCGTAGGCCACGGCCAGCTGGTTGAGCAGGTTCTTGCCCTGGTAGCGGTCCGAGAACGGCGTCTTGTCCGGGTAGGCCTGCTTCAGCTTGGCCAACGCAGCCGCCAGGTCGTCCCAGGTCTTCGGCACCGGGATGCCCTGCTGCTTGAAGATGTCGGCCCGGATGTTCAGGGTGTAGTCCGGCCAGAGCTCCTCATGCAGGCCGGGCAGCAGGTAGAACTTGCCGTCCTGCTGGCGCAGCGTGTCGATCTCCGGCTCGAGCTTCCACTTCTTCATCTTGTCCTGGAAGTTCGGCATCAGGTCGAGGTAGTCGCTGACCGGCAGGATCGCGCCGGACGACACGTACGCCGACTCCTGACCCGGGTAGGTCTTCGGGATGATCAGCGGCGCGTCCCCGGCCGACACCAGCAGCGACCGCTTCTGCTCGTAGTCGCTCAGCGGTACGACGGTCGGCTGCAGCGTGACGTTGTTCTGCTCGGCCATCGCCTTCCAGAGCAGCCAGTCCTTCTTGTACGGGTACGTCGGCGGGTCGTTGTAGAGCACCGAGAACGTCACCGGCTCGGTCGCCTTGAACTGGGTGCCGACGGCGTAGTTGTCCATGGCACCGGTTCGGTTCTTGCTGGTGTCGGCCTTCTCGTCACCGCCGCCGGAACTGCACGCGGACAGACCCAAGGCGGCGGCCAGGGCAAAGGCGATGCCCGCCCTCTTCACGCTGATCATGTGGACTTCCTTTCAGAAGGGCGATCCGGCGTACTCAGCCCTTGACGGAGCCGAGCATCACGCCGGTGACGAAGTACCGCTGGACGAACGGGTAGACGCAGAGGATGGGCAGGACGGTGAGCACCATGGTCACCGCCTTGATGCTGGCCGCGATCTGGGTGAGGTCGTCGCCGGTCGCGCCGGCCGAGGTGCCGGAGGTGGCGCCGGCGACCAGGTTCCGCAGGTAGATCGTGACCGGGAACAGCGACTTGTCGTCGAGGTAGAGGAAGGCGCCGAACCAGGCGTTCCAGTTCGCCACCGCGTAGAACAGCATTATCGTGGCCAGGATCGCCTTGCTCAGCGGCAGCACGATCCGCAGCAGGATGCCGAACGTGGTCAGGCCGTCGATCATCGCCGCCTCCTCGAGCTCCGGCGGCATGTTCTCGAAGAAGGCCTTCATCACCAGCAGGTTGAACACGCTGATCGCGTTCGGTAGCACCACCGCCCACAGCGTGTTCTTCATCCCGAGCTGGGAGACCAGCACGTAGTTCGGGATCAGCCCGCCGTTGAAGAACATCGTGAACACGACGAACCCGATGATGAAAGTCCGGCCGCGCAGGTGCCTCTTCGACAGCACGTACGCCATACAGGTCGTGAGCACCAGTGAGATCGCGGTCGCGACCACGGTGTAGAGCACGGTGTTGGCGTAGTTGCGCCAGAACATCGCGTCGTTCATCACGACCTGGTACGTCGAGGTGTCGAAGCCGACCGGGAACAGGTTGACCTTGCCGGCGCTTATCGCCGACTCACTGCTGAACGACTGCGCGACGATGTTCAGGAACGGGTACAGCGTCAGCACCACGACCAGCAGCAGGATCGCGACGTTGAAGACCTGGAAGGCCCGGTACCCGGTGCTGTCCTTGATGCCGGCCGTCTGGTTCACCACAGTCCCGCTCCCAGTACGCGGCGCGAGATCGCGTTCGCACCGAAGACGAGCGTCAGGCCGACCACGGCCTCGAACAGGCCGATCGCGGTCGCGTAGGAGAAGTTGTTCGACACCAGACCGACCCGGTAGAGGTACGTCGAGATGACGTCGGCGGTCTCGTAGGTCAGCGGGTTGTAGAGCAGCAGGATCTTCTCGAACCCGACCGACAGGAACGAGCCGATGTTCAGGATCAGCAGCGTCACCACGGCCGGCGCGATCCCGGGCAGGGTGATGTGCCAGGTCTGCTTCCACCGGTTGGCGCCGTCGATCCGGGCCACCTCGTACAAGGTGTCGTCGATCTGGGTGAGCGCGGCCAGGTAGAGGATGGTGCCCCAGCCGGCCGTCTGCCAGACGTCGGAGGACACGTAGATGGCCCGGAACCAGTCCGCGTCCTGGATGAAGTTCACCGTGCTGCCGGTGGTTGCCTTCAGCACCTGGTTGACCGTGCCGTGCAGCGAGACCAGCTGCAGGATCATCCCGGCCACGATCACCACCGAGATGAAGTGCGGCAGGTAGGACACGGTCTGGACGAACTTCTTGAACCGCTGCCCGCGGAGCTCGTTCAGCAGCAGCGCCAGTACGATCGGGATCGGGAAGACGACCAGCAGGCTCAGGCCGCCCAGCACCACCGTGTTGCGGAACACCTGCCAGAAGGTCGGGTCCTCGATGAACATCCGGATGTAGCGCAGCCCCACCCACTGCTCGCCGAACATCGATCCGCCGGGCATGAACCGGCGGAACGCGATGATGTTCCCGGCCATCGGCAGGTACTTGAAGATCACGATGTACGCGATCGGCAGCGCCAGCAGCGCGTACAGCCGCCAGTCCCGCTTCACGTCCGCCCAGACACCCCGGCGGCGCTGTACCTCAACACGGCGGTTGTGCACGCCCGCAGCCCTCCTCACCGAGTCTCTTGGTCGCTCACACAGAGTTCTCGAAACTTTCGATGGGAACTTCGATACTTGAACGTGGACACACCGTACGCACGCCCCCACACGCCGTCACTAGGTTGAGCAAGCGTTTTCCGGAGTCGGTCCGTTCAAATGGTTGAGACGTAAGCCACGCCCGCCCGGGGTGGGTCGTCGTACGTCGGGGTGGGAAGAATGGGCTCATGCTGCAGCCGACGCGGGAGGTGACTCCCTACACCGAGCTGGACCGGGCGGCCTGGGCGCAACTGGCCGAGACGACCGTGTCCCCGCTGACGGCCGAGGAGATCGAGCGGCTGCGCGGTCTCGGCGACGAGATCGACATGGACGAGGTACGCGAGGTCTACCTGCCGCTGTCGCGGATCCTCTCGCTCTACGTCCGGCACGCCCGCGCCCTGCACGCCGACACCGAGAGCTTCCTCGGCAAGCCGGCCGCGACCCGGACGCCGTTCGTGATCGGCATCGGCGGGTCGGTTGCCGTCGGCAAGTCGACCACCGCCCGGTTGCTGCGCGAGCTGCTGGCCCGCTGGCCCGAGCACCCGCGGGTCGCCCTCGTCACCACCGACGGGTTCCTCTGGCCGAACGCCGAGCTCGAGCGCCGGAGCCTGATGATGCGCAAAGGCTTCCCGGAGTCCTACGACCGCAAGGCGCTGCTGCGCTTCGTGGTCGAGGTGAAGTCCGGGATGGACACCGTCGAGGCGCCGGTCTACTCACACTTGCACTACGACCGGATGCCCGGCGTCCGGACCACCGTCGAGCAGCCGGACATCCTGCTGCTCGAGGGCCTGAACGTCCTGCAGCCCGCGCCGCGGCACGCGGACGGCAAGAGTGGCCTGGCGGTCAGCGACTTCTTCGACTTCTCCGTGTACGTCGACGCCGCCGCCGACGACATCCGGTCCTGGTACGTGCACCGCTTCCTCAAGCTGTGGGAGACGGCCTTCCGCAACCCGGAGTCGTACTTCGTCCGGTACGGCGAGCTCAGCCGGGACGAGGCGATCAAGAAGGCCGAGTCGCTGTGGGACGGCATCAACGGCCCGAACCTGCGGGAGAACATCCTCCCCACCCGCTCCCGCGCCACCCTGGTCCTCCGCAAGGGCGCTGACCACACCGTGCGTTACGTCCGGTTGCGCAAACTCTGAACCGCCGGCACGATCGCCACGGCGACGACCGCGGCAGTCAGTGCGAAGGCGACCGAGTAGCCGGTGCCGGCGACGATCGCGCCGAAGACGATGGCGCCGATGCCCCAGCCGCCGTCGTACGCCAGGTTCCACAGCGCGCTGACCTGGCCGTAGCGGGACTTCGGGACCCGGTTGTACATCAGTGACAGCGTCAGGTTCTGCGCTGCGCCGAAGCCGATGCCGAACAGGGTGGAGCCGACGACGATCGCGGTCGCGCTCCCGATCAGGACCAGGGCGCCGGCGCCGAGCGCAGCCAGGACCAACGCCACCGGCAGCAACTTCGCCGGGCCGACGCGGTCGCCGTACCGGCCGGCCAGCCAGCGGGCGCCGGGGGCTGTGATGGCCTGCATCAGCAGGGCGGCGGCCACCAGGGACTGGTTCTCCTCGGCAACGGCCAGCGGCAGGAAGGTGACGCTGATGCCGGCGGCGACGGTGACTGCGGCGAACACGAACGTCGGCATCAACAGGCCGCTCCCCCGCAGACCGCCGAGCACCTTGACGTGCTGCTCTTCCGTGCTGGGCAGCTTGGGCATTCCGCCGAGGGTGATCAGACCGACCAGCGAGGCCGCCGCGGCGAGGACGAACAGCGCGTCGAAGCCGATCACGCCGGTCAGGTAGACGCCGAGCGGCAGACCGATCGCGGCCGGCAGTCCGACGACGACGCCGTACACACCGAACGCCTCACCGCGGCGGTGCGCCGGAGTCACCTCGGCGATCAACGCGACCGCGCCAACGACCAGGATCGCCAGTCCGGCACCGCGGACGACGCAGACCGCGAGCACCAGCGGCAGTGACGCGGTGGTCAGCAGGACCAGGGACGGCGCGCCCAGCAGGACCAGCCCGAGCCCGAGGACGACCTGGTACCCCCAGCGGGCCAGCATCCGGGGCACGAGCAGCTCGACGCCCACCGCGGACAGCATCATCGCGCCGGTGGACAGCCCGGCGCCGATGCCCCCGGAGCCGCTGGCGGCCAGGTAGAGCGGGACCACCGAGGTGAGCAAGTACATGCTCAGCGAGGAGCCGAACACGGTAAACAGCAGCCGGCCGAACTGCCCGGTGAGCAGGCGCGGTGTCGCGGGAACCAGGGTGATTTCGCAGGTGGTCATGCCTCAAACCTAAGAACAGACCGGTCTCCCCTACAGATCCAGTTTCAACCCGCCACAGAGGACCAGTATCGGAGCGGTTACCTTCGTCCGATGGGTGACTCGGTACACTTGTGGTTGGCCCCGGCCGGCGACCCGTCGGCCGCCCACACGCTCCTGCTCGACCTGGCCGCCTCCTTACTAGGCGGCACGCCGTCCCTGCACCACACACCAACCGGCCAGCCCCACATCGACGGCCTCTCCGTAAGCCTCAGCCGCACCCCCACCCTCACCGCAGCCGCCGCCTCCTTCGCTGCCCCCGTCGGCATAGACATCGAAGACCTCCACCCCCGCGAGGTGGGAGGACTAGCACGCCGCTGGTTCGACCCCCTGGAACTGCAGTGGCTAACGGGGCAAGCCGACCAGCTGACCGCCTTCCTGCACCTGTGGACGGCGAAGGAAGCTGTAGGCAAGGCGCTCGGGTTAGGCCTACACAACACCGGCCTCCGCCGCCGCATGCCGCTCCCTCCCACCAACGACCCGCCGCTCCGCGCCGGCCTGGTCCCGTCCGCCCCAACCCTCGCAGTCCTACACCCACCCGTCGACAAACAAACCATCCTGGCCCTGGCCGCCCCCGCAACAACGGCCGAGCTGGCAGTGACCACGCATCACCAAGCCGTCCCACACAGAACGGTCGCATCACAGACGAGCCTCCGAGTGGTTACCCAAGGCAACTGATCGACGAGGCGGAGGCGGCAATCCCCTCAAACCGTAGAGACTTGAGTTTGTTGTTTCGGTTGTTGGCCGGCTTCCCGCTGGCTGCCTGCCGATCTCGCCCGGAGCCGGGG